>NZ_JAJNIE010000007.1:0-138848 GCF_022387115.1 Mammaliicoccus sp. F-M27
CTTACGTTCCGCGAGAGTAGGACGTTGCCGGGCAAATATTTATAAATGGATGCGATGAGCCGCACTCGAGACCTGTTAGGTCTCTTTTTTTATGTAAAAATTCAAAAGCATAAAATAAGAAAGATTAAACTAGAACTTTAAATAGTTATCAAGTATATATGTCTATAGTAACCATAAAAGGATATCGTGTTTTATCTGACTTTAGAACTAGAATAGGATTATTGAACAATCGATATATTAAAAACCATTTCATCATTAGAGAACAATCTAATTGATGAAATGGTTTTTTAGAATGATTATTTACTTTATAGCAACTAACTTTAAATAAGTAGAGAATAAAGCATCTTGTTTTGATTAATATAAATGTACTTAGGATCAAATTCGCTGACGTTTTTGTATAGTTGGTCAAGGTCATTATGATCTTTAAGCTGTATGCCGATAATAACAGAACCAGTATTTTGACTAGATTTTTTTAAGTATTCAAATTTAGTAATATCATCATGGGGCCCTAATACGTCATTTACAAATTCTCTTAATGCCCCTGGTCTTTGTGGGAAATTAACAATAAAATAATGTTTCATATCTTCAAATAAAAGAGATCTTTCTTCGATTTCTTTCATTCTATTAATATCGTTATTACCACCACTTACGATACACACGACATTTTTACCTTTAATCTCATTTTTATAATGATTGAGGGCAGTAACACTTAAAGCTCCTGCTGGTTCAGCTATAATAGCTTGTTTTGAATACATGTCTAGAATTGTACTACAAACTTCTCCTTCATCAACAGCAACAAAATCATCTACGACATTTTTTGAAATCTCAAATGTTAATTGACCAACTTTTCCAACTGAAGCACCGTCTACAAATTTATCTATATCAGTTAGCGTAACAATTTTGTTTGCTTTCACTGATTGAGCCATACTACTTGCGCCTAGTGGTTCTACGCCAATGACTTTAGTAGTTGGCATGTTTTCTTTTAAATATGTACCAACACCAGAAATGAGGCCACCGCCACCAATTGCTGCAAAACAATAGTCGAAATTGATACTTTCTTCATTAGCAAAGTCTACCATTTCTTTAGCGATAGTGCCTTGCCCAGCAATCGTATTAATATTATCGAATGGGTCAATAAAGCTTAGGCCAAATTCATTTGTGTAATCTAAAGCATGTTTTAAGCAATCATCAAATGTATCGCCAATTAATTCTATTTGAACAAATTCACCGCCGAAAAATTTCACTTGATTAATTTTTTGTGCTGGAGTTGTAACTGGCATGAAAATAACAGCTTTAATTTCAAGTTGTTTAGCAGTAAATGCAATACCTTGCGCATGGTTACCAGCGCTAGCACAACTAACACCGTTTGCTCTTTCTTCATCAGTTAATTGATTAATAGCATAATAAGCACCACGTAATTTAAAAGAACGGACCCATTGTAAGTCTTCTCTTTTTAAATATACATTGCAATCAAATTTCTGTGATAAATACATATCTTTTTCTAATGGTGTTTGTTTAACAGTGTCTTTTAGTTTTAAAAAGGCTTCTTCTATATCTTCGGCACTTAAACGTGTTTTTAAGGTCATTCTATCACTCCTAAATTAGTTGTGCATTTTTTCATATTGGCTTATTTGATCTTCGTAAGTTAATGTAATAGCTATGTCGTCTAATCCATTAACAAGTTTATTTTTCCATGTTGCATCAATATCAAAATGATATTTCGCTTCAGGAGTAATGATCTCTTGATTTGGTAAATCAATTGTTATATCACTATGCTGAGCAATAGCTTCTCTATCAATTTTATTTTCTATAACAATAGGTAACATACCATTTTTGGTACAGTTCATATAAAAAATATCACTAAAGCTACCTGCAATAATAATAAAGAATCCGAAGTCTTTAAGAGCCCAAGCGGCATGTTCTCTTGATGAACCACAACCAAAATTGTCACCAGAGATTAATATACTTGCGCCTTTATATTCAGGTTTATTTAAATTAAAATCTGGATTCTCAGAACCATCTTCAAGATAACGCCATTCGTCGAATAAAAATGGACCAAATCCAGTTTTAGAAATTCGTTTTAAAAAGACTTTAGGAATAATTTGATCAGTATCAATATTATCATTTAGTAGGGGAACGGTCTTTCCATTAAATATATTAATTGGTTCCATTTAAATGACCACCTTTCTAGTATCTACAAATCTTCCGTTTATAGCAGCGGCAGCAGCCATTGCTGGAGATACGAGATGTGTTCTAGCACCTTTACCTTGGCGCCCTTCAAAGTTACGGTTACTAGTAGATGCGCAATGTACACCATTAGGTACTTGATCAGGATTCATGCCAAGACACATTGAACATCCAGGTTCACGCCAATCAAAACCTGCATCTTTGAAAATTTTGTCTAATCCAAGTGCTTCAGCTTGCAGCTTAACACTTCTTGAACCTGGTACAACAATAGCTGTAATATCTTGGTGAACTTTATGTCCATCAACTATTTTACTTGCTTCAATTAAATCTGAAAGTCTCGCATTTGTACAAGAACCTAGGAATACATAACCTAATGGGATATCTCGAGCTGTTTGACCAGGTTTAAGTCCCATATAGTTATATGCTCTTTCATCGTTTATATCTTTAACATCTGGGAAAGGTGTGCTAAAGTTTACGCCCATTTCAGGACTAGTACCCCAAGTAACTTGCGGCTCTAGATTACTTATATCAACTGTAATAACTTTATCGTAAGTAGCATCTTCATCAGAATATAGCGTTTTCCAATCTTCTACCATTTCTTCAAAGTTTTCAGGTTGATATTCACGACCTTTGACATATTCAAAAGTTGTTTCATCTGGTTTCATTATTCCGTATTTAGCACCAGCCTCAATGGCCATATTACATATAGTCATTCGCTCGTCCATTGTCATATTGGAAATAGCTTCACCTGCGAATTCTAGTGCGTATCCAGAACCAAAATCAACTCCATATTGATTAATTAAATATAGAATTATATCTTTAGCATAAACACCTGTTGGTAGGGTACCGTCTACTTGTATTTTTAAGTTTTTAGGTTTAGTTTGCCATAGTGTTTGAGTTGCAAAGACATGTTCTACTTCACTTGTCCCTATACCAAATGCAATTGCACCGAATGCGCCATGCGTAGCTGTATGTGAATCACCACATACGATTGTTTTACCTGGTTGAGTTAAACCTGTTTCTGGACCAACCATATGCACGATACCTTGTTCATCTGAACCCATATCAAATAACTTTACACCAAATGCTTCACAGTTCTTTTGTAAAGCATTAATTTGTTTATTAGCAATTTCATCTCTAATATTGAATATATCAATTGTAGGAACATTATGATCAAGTGTTCCAAAAGTTCGATCAGGGCGTCTCACTTTTCTATTTTGCAATCTTAAGCCTTCGAATGCTTGAGGAGATGTAACTTCATGGATAAGGTGTAAGTCGATGTATAATAATTGGGGATCACCTTCTTTACCAGCTATTATATGTCGATTCCATACTTTATCAAATAATGTTTGAGACATGTCGTTTTCCTCCTTCTAAATTGATTGTTTAATTGCTTCGAAGACTTCAGATGTGCTGTTGTTGCCACCTAAATCCTTTGTTGCAATACCATTTTTAATTGTATTAAAAACAATATCTTCTAAATGTTGAGCACATTCAGGTTGATGTAGACTTTCACGAATACACATTGCTAAAGATAAGAGCATACCACTAGGATTCGCCTTATTTTGACCTGCAATATCCGGTGCAGAACCATGTATCGGTTCATATAAACTCGGTCTATTTTCACCAAAACTAGCAGAAGGTGATAACCCTAATGAACCTGGAATGACAGAAGCTTCATCACTTAGAATATCTCCGAATAAATTTTCTGTTACGATAACATCAAATTGTTTTGGATTCGTTATAAGATGCATACTGCAAGCATCAACTAATAGATGATTCAATGTTACGTCTGGGTATTCTTTTGAAACTTGTTCCAAAGTTTTTCTCCATAATTTAGAAGAACTTAAAACATTTTCTTTATCCACCGATGTTACAATTTCATTCCTTTTTGATGCTAATTTGAAAGCTATATGAGCAATTCTTGTAATTTCATCTGTAGTATACGTTAATGTGTCAACGGCTTGATCATCGTTGAAATACTTAGGTTCTCCAAAATAAAGGCCTCCAGTTAATTCTCGAACGATTATAAAATCAGTATCTTTAACTATTGATTCTTTAAGAGGAGAAAGGTGAGCAGTTGATTCAGTAACGATTGTTGGTCTAATATTAGCAAATAGGTTTAGAGCTTTTCTAATACCCAATAAGCCATGTTCTGGTCTATTTTTAGGATCCGTCCATTTCGGACCACCTACAGCACCTAACAATATTGCGTCACTATTTCGACATGCTTCTAAAGTATCTGGAGGTAAAGGCTCGCCATGTTTATCAATGGCGATACCTCCAAAATCTTTAGTAACTAAGTCATATTCAAACTGAAACTTTTTTGAAAGTGTTTCTAATATTTCAATACTACCTTTTAAAATCTCTGGGCCGATACCATCACCGGGTAGGGCAGTGATTTTGTATGTCATGACTTTACGCCTTCTTTCACTGTGTTTTCACTGTGTTTTGCGTGAGCTTCTACATACGCTTTGCAAGATGCATATAAGATATCATAATCAATACCTATACCAGTAAATATTTCATCTTCAAATTGTACTTGTACATGTACTTCAGCTTGTGCATCTGTACCTTCTGTAATAGATTCAATTCGATATTGTTGTAATTCAGGTGAATAATCAAATATTCTATCTATTGCATTATAAATTGATGTGATAGAACCTGAACCAATAGAAGAATCTTGATAAGTATTACCTTCTTTATCTTCAATAACGACTACAGAACTTTGTAGTCCATTAGATACAAATTGTAGTTGAAGAGCTTTCACTTTATAATAAGCATTCTCTTCATGTTCAGTACCTTGTAAAATGGCGTGAATATCACGATCTGTTACTTGTTTTTTCTTATCTGCAACTGATTTGAATTGTTTGAACACTTCCACTTGTTCATCAGGAGATAGATCATATCCTAGTTCAACAAGCTTTTCACTGAAGGCATGTCTTCCAGATAATTTACCAAGAGGTAATGAATTTTTAACAACACCAACAAGTTGTGGCGTCATAATTTCATATGTTTCAGGGTTTTTCAGAATACCATCTTGATGTATACCTGATTCATGACTGAAAGCATTTTTACCAACAATTGCTTTATTTCTTGGGACTCGAAGGCCTGAATATCTACTTACCATATCACTCGTATTTTTAGTCTCAGATAAGTTGATATTAGTTGAGAGATTATAATGATCTTGTCTAACGTGAAGTGCTAGGGCAATTTCTTCTAATGCAGTGTTGCCTGCACGTTCACCAATACCATTAATAGCACCTTCAACTCTACGAGCGCCATTTTCAAAAGCAGCAAGGCCATTTGCTACAGCAAGACCTAAATCATCATGACAATGAGAGCTATAAATGACTTCATGATCACTTTTAACTGTTTCAATTAGAGTCTTAAAGAGTTGACCATATTCTGAAGGATACGAATAACCAACAGTATCAGGAATATTGATAATATCTGCACCAGCATCAACTGCCGTTTGAACAGCTTTAATTAAAAATGGTAAAGGTGTTCTCGTTGCATCTTCTGGTGAAAATTGTACTTTTTCAAATATTGTTTTTGCATAAGTAACATTTTCAGTGATAGATGCTATAACTTCATCTTCTGTCATTTTTAATTTGTATTCTAAGTGAATAGGGCTAGTAGCTAAAAAGATATGAATTTGTCTATGTTGTGCTTCTTTTGTTGATTCATGAACAGCATCAATGTCTGACTTTTTACATCTAGCTAAGCCACAAACTGCAGTTGTCGTTAATGCTTTCGCAATACTTTCTACTGATTTAAAACTGCCTTCGCTAGAAGCGGGGAAGCCAGCTTCTATTACATCGACTCCCCATTTTTCTAGTTGTTTTGCAATTTTGAGACGTTCATCAAATGAAAAGTTTACGCCTGGTGTCTGTTCTCCGTCTCTAAGTGTTGTATCGAATATTTGAATATGATCTGACATAATAATCCTCTCCTTAAGTTCTAATACGTTTATTTAGACTGAATACTCTTAGCTTTAACGAATGGCATCATGTCACGTAATTCTCTACCAACTGACTCAATTTGGTGTCCTTGTTGTGTTTTGCGCATTTTCAAGAATTCTTCAAAGCCATTTTCATTATCTTTAATGAAGCGATCACTGAAAGCACCAGTTTGGATATCTTTTAGCACTGCTTTCATATTATCTTTAACATCTGGTGTGATAACACGTTCACCTGATACATAGTCACCAAATTCTGCAGTATTTGAAATAGAATAACGCATGTTTTCCATTCCGCCTTCATACATTAAATCAACAATTAATTTCATTTCATGTAATACTTCGAAATAAGCGATTTCTGGTTGGTATCCCGCTTCAACTAATGTTTCAAAGCCAGATTGAATAAGTTTTGTAACACCGCCACAAAGTACTGCTTGTTCACCGAATAAGTCTGTTTCAGTTTCTTCTTCAAAGCTTGTACCAATTACGCCAGCTCTAGTTGCGCCAATACCTTTTGCATAACTTAATGCTAATTGAGTTGCTTTACCAGTAGCGTCTTGGTATACCGCGTAAAGTGCTGGTACAGCACTACCTTCAGCGAATGTACGTCTAACTAAATGACCAGGTCCTTTAGGTGCTACTAAGAATACATCAACATTTTCAGGTGGTTGAATGACTTTAAAATGAATGTTAAATCCATGAGCAAATACTAAAGCATTACCTTCCTCTAAGTTAGGTTCAATTTCTTCTTTATATACTTGTCCTTGAATTTCATCTGGTAATAGAATCATTACAACGTCAGATTGTTTAACTGCTTCAGCTACTGGATAAACTTCAAAACCATCTTCTTTAGCTTGATCAAATGATTTACCTGGACGAATACCAATCACAACATCATAGCCGTTATCTTTTAAGTTTTGTGAATGTGCATGTCCTTGTGAACCATAACCAATAACTGCAATTTTTTTACCTTGTAATGCGTCCTCTGTTACCGTGTTGTCATAATATACTTTAGTCATAATAAATGCCTCCATTAAATTGTTTTATTTTATAGTAATCCTGCAGAACCTGTTCGTGATACTTGTGTCACTGGATATATTTTTAAATCATCCAATAGATTTTCTATTGTTTGATGGGTTCCAAATGCTTGTAAATAAATATGATCTTCAACATCTTTTAAAATAGTAAGTTGATCCTCATAAGGCTGAATCAATTTTTCGAAAGATTTATAATCTGTAGGATGACCTAACTTAATTAAAATAAGCTCTCTATTAAAAAGATTCGTTTCTGTAATATCTAAAGCTGATATTACATTCACCTGTTTTTCTAATTGTTTAATAATTGTTTCTGTACTGCTTTCATCTGAAACATCTACGATAAATGTAATGTTCGTAATGCCCTCAGTTTCAGTTGGCGTTGCTGAAAGAGAAACAATGTTGTATTGTCTCCTTACAAAAATGCTTGTAAGTCGGTTGAGGGTACCCGCTCTGTCGAGTACTTGAGTCTTAATTGTTCTTTTCATTATTCCACGCCCTCCATCTTATAGTTTGGTTGTCCACTAGGAACCATAGGAAGTACTGGCTCAGAAGGGGAAATTCTAATTTCGATTAGGGCAGGACCTTTATGAGCAAATGCTTCATCTAATGTTGATTCTAATTTCTCATTAGAATCAATCATGAAACTTTGAACGCCATAGCTTTCTGAAAGTTTCATAAAGTCAGGCTGTCCTGAAAATACAGAGTGAGAAAAACGTTGGCTATAAAACTTATCTTGCCATTGTTTAACCATTCCTAATGCACCGTTGTTAATTAAGACAATCTTAATGTCATTATCAAATTCATTGAGAATGGCCATCTCTTGATTTGTCATTTGGAAACCACCGTCACCAACAACTGCAACAACAGTTTTATCTGGAAATGCAAACTTTGCACCCATTGCTGCTGGAATACCAAAGCCCATTGTGCCTAAACCACCACTTGTAATAATCTGACCATGTGTCTTAAATGGATAATATTGCGCAACCCACATTTGGTGTTGCCCTACATCTGTAGCGACAAGTGCATCACCGTTAGTGATTTTACCAATATACTCAATTGCTTGTTGTGGTTTAACAAAGTCGTCAGTTGGTTTGTCATATTTAAATGGGTATGTTGCTTTGTTAGATAGGCAATGTTCATACCATTCATGATGCGTAATTTCGTGTACATCATATTCTAAAAGCAATTCTAGAGTTTGTTTTGCATCGGCAATAATACCTAAATCAGTAGGAATAATCTTGTTGATTTCACATGGATCAATATCAACATGAATGACTTTAGCGTCTTTAGCAAAATCATCTGGATTGCTTGCTAGACGGTCATCAAATCTGCTACCAATATTAATTAGTAAATCACATTCTGTTAACGCCATATTACTAGCGTATGATCCGTGCATACCGCCCATACCTAAAAATAAAGGGTCAGAGTAGGGGATAGAGCCAAGACCTAACAAAGTGTTCACTACAGGTATTTTGTATTTATTCGCAAATGCTGTAAGCTCTTTTGAAGCTTCAGCGTGATTAACACCTGCTCCAGCTAGAATCAATGGCTTTTCAGCTAAACGGATCATTTTAATAAACTGTTCGATTTCTTTATCTTCAGGATTTAAGTCAACATGATAACCCGGTAAATCAAGCTTTCTAGGTGAAACTTCAACTGTTTCAAGTACGCCGATATCTTTAGGGAAATCAATTACGACAGGTCCTTTACGTCCAGTTGAAGCAATATGGAAAGCTTCATCAATAATTTTTGGAATATCTTTTACATCTGTTACTTGATAGTTATGCTTCGTAATAGGTGTTGTCATTGAAAGTAAATCAGCTTCTTGGAAAGCATCTTTACCAATGCCAGGGCGATGAACTTGGCCAGTGATTACAATGAGAGGAATTGAATCACTCATTGCATCAGCAATACCAGTAATCGTATTAGTCGCGCCAGGTCCACTTGTTACAACTACCACGCCAGGTTTACCAGTAACTCTTGCATATCCTTCAGCAGCGTGAACAGCACCTTGTTCGTGTCTCGTTAGAATATGAGGCACTTTACCTTCATAGAAAGCATCATATAAAGGTAAGACTGCACCACCAGGATATCCAAAGATGTAATCGACTTTTTGGTCAATAAATGATTGTACGAGCAGTTCAGCACCCGTGTAAGTTATTGCCTTTTCTTTAGTTGCTTCATCTGGTTCTTTGTATGATTTAGTAGTTAGTGCCATGCAAATCACTCCTTAAATTAGTTCGTCTGGTACTTTCAAGACGCCACCTGTATTTGCACTTGTAACAAGGGCTGTATATCTTGCAAGATAACCAGTCTTAACTTTAGCTTTAAATGGTTCAATATGTTGTTTTCTAGCATGTAATTCAGCGTCAGAAACACTTACATCTAATTTACGGTTAATTAAATCAATGACGATTTCATCACCGTCTTCGATTAATCCAATAGGACCGCCAGCCGCAGCTTCTGGTGAAATATGTCCAACCGCGACACCTCTTGTAGCTCCTGAGAAACGACCGTCCGTTATTAATGCGACATCTTTACCTAATCCTCTACCTACGATAGATGAAGTAGGGGCTAACATTTCAGGCATTCCAGGTCCGCCTTTAGGTCCTTCGTATCGAATGACAACTACGTGTCCTTCTCGAACAGTGTGGTTATCAATAGCTTCTACTGCTTCATCATGTGAGCTAAAGCAAATTGCTTTGCCGACGAATTTTTTGATTGAAGGATCAACGCCACCAACTTTGATTGCCGCACCATCCGGCGCAATGTTACCAAATAGCATTGATAATCCACCAGTTTCAGAGAAAGCATTATCTCTTGTATGAATGACATCTTTATTTTTAATTTCTCTATTTTCGTTATTTTCTCGTAATGTTTGACCAGTAACGGTAATGCGGTCTGGATGAAGCACATTATCCATTTTTAATAGTTCTCCGATAATGGCTGGAACACCACCAGCTTCATGGACATCGTGCATTGAGTATGAAGAACTTGGTGCAATTTTAGATAGGTAAGGTGTGCGTTTAGCAATTTCATTGACTCGGTTTAAGTCGTATTCAATACCTGCTTCATTTGCTAAAGCTAATGTATGAAGGACGGTATTAGTTGAACCACCCATTGCCATATCTAGAGCGAAAGCATCGTCAATTGCATCTTTAGTAATAATATCTTTAGGTTTAATGTCTTTCTTAACTAAATCCATTAGTTTAAATGCTGCTTCACGAATTAATTCTCTTCTTTCTTCACCGACTGCGATAGCTGTACCATTAAAAGGTAATGCTAATCCTAATACTTCCATTAAACAGTTCATTGAATTAGCTGTGAACATACCTGCACATGAACCACAAGTAGGGCATGCATTCTGTTCCATATCTAAAAATTCTTCTTTCGACATTGAACCACCTTTGAAAGAACCGACCGCTTCAAACATTGATGATAATGTTAAAGCTTTACCAGTAGCTGATAATCCAGCTTTCATTGGACCGCCTGAGCAAAAGATTGCAGGTACGTTAGTTCTTACCGAAGCTAATAGCATACCCGGTGTAATCTTGTCACAGTTTGGCATGTAGAACACGCCGTCGAACCAGTGAGCATTGATTACAGTTTCTGCTGCGTCAGCAATTACTTCTCTACTTGGTAATGAGTAGCGCATTCCAATATGGCCCATTGCTATTCCATCATCGACACCAATCGTATTAAATTCGAAAGGTATACCACCTGCTTCTCTAATCGCTTCTTTAGCTACATCTGCTAATTCTCTTAAATGAACATGTCCTGGGACAATATCAATGTAAGAATTACAAATCGCGATGAATGGTTTGTTCATATCTGTCGGGTCTTTGATTTGTCCTGTTGCATGTAATAAGCTTCTTGCAGGTGCTTGTTGGTCACCTTTTTTGATCATGTCACTTCTCATAATTACACTCCTCTAGAAAAATAAAAAAGCAACGCCCCAATAAATAACTGGGACGCTGCTTTCAGTCCCATTCAAGTAGAAATAGGACTTAAACCATACAGTAAATTAATGCTTACTGTTGTTCGAGTCCTTCTGAGCGTAATAAAATTACTAATATGCTGTATTCGATTGTCGGTTTGTTTGCTGTCATATTAAAATTCATTACAACTCTTCCTTTCTTCTCAAATGTGAACGATATTTTGTATTAAGATTTTTGAATAGTTAAAAAATTTATGTTCTAAATTTAACCCATATATCATTACATGTCAACAGAGAATTTAGATTTTTCTAAAAATTTAGATAATGAAAGCGTTTTAGTTGTGTTTAAATCATTCATTACCCAATTAATTAAATATTTGTTATAATAATTCAGTTAGTTTAAGTAAAGTAAAAGGTAGGTGCCAAATTATGTTTATTCAAGTTGAATCATTAGAAATGACGAAAAAACTAGCTGAAAAATTAGCTCAAGTCGTAACTGAAAACGATGTTATTTTATTAAATGGCGATTTAGGAGCTGGAAAAACAACTTTTAGCCAATATTTCGGAAAGGCTTTAGGCGTTAAGAGAACAATTAATTCACCTACCTTTAATATTATAAAGTCATATAAGGGAAGATTGCCTTTTCATCATATGGATTGCTACAGACTAGAAAATAGCGATGAAGATTTAGGCTTTGATGAGTATTTTAATTCGGATGCAGTAACACTCATTGAGTGGAGTGAATATATTGAAGACTTCTTACCCGAAGAGCGTTTAGAAATTAACATTAAATATATAGAAGAAAACAAAAGATTGTTTGAAATTATTCCAAAAGGTGAACACTATAAACAAATAAAGGAAGTGTTAGATGATGACAACATTATTAATTGATACTTCAAATCAACCGTTAGCCGTATCACTTGTTAATGAGGGGAAGGTTTTATTAAACTATCAATCAAATATAAAGAAAAATCATTCATTACAATTAATGCCTGTTATAGAATCTTTAATGGAAGAAGCGAATATTTCACCTAAAGCTTTAACGGAAATTGTTGTAGCCAATGGTCCAGGTTCTTATACAGGATTGAGAATCGGTATAACAACAGCCAAAACTTTGGCGTATTCGTTGGATATACCACTATATGAAGTTTCTTCATTAAAAGCTTTAGCCAAGACATGCGATCATAAAACAGATTTAATCGTCCCTATATTCAATGCAAGAAGAGATCATGTGTTTACAGGTGTTTATAAATATCATGATGACAAGTTAATAGAAGTTAAAGAAGATTGTTATATTTCTATTGAAGAATTAAATGACTACTTAAAGCATACGAATCAAACTTATATATTTGTGGGCAGTGATACAGTTGCTTTAAAAGATAAATTAGAAGGTAGAACCCAATCTAATTTACCTGATGCTTCACTTATGTACCAAATCAAAGAACAACCAGTTACAAACGTTCATGAATTGAAACCACGATATTTAAAACTATCAGAGGCGGAGCAAAATTGGAAAAACAATCAAACGAAGCATTAGAAATTAGAAAAATGACTATTGAAGATGTACCTCAAGTATACAAAATTGAAAATAAAAGTTTTACAAATAGCTCGTGGTCGTTAGAAGCTTTTTATCATGAATTAGAAAAAAATGAATTTGCACATTATTTTGTAGTATCTTTAGGTGACGAAATTATTGCTTATTGTGGAATATGGCTTGTTATTGATCAAGCACAAATAACGACTATTTCGGTAGATCAATCATATAGAAGTAATGGAATAGGGCAATTACTTTTAGAATATGTCATGAATTTTGCAAGCGCGACTTGTACGACAATGAGTTTAGAAGTAAGAGTAGAAAATAAAGCCGCTAGACATATTTATGAAAAAGCAGGTTTTACTTATGGTGGTGTCAGAAGAAATTATTATGGCGACGGAGAGGATGCAAAAGTGATGTGGGTGAGTTTAAAAAATGTCTGAATCTATTATATTAAGTATAGAAACAAGTTGTGATGAAACAGCAGCTAGCGTAATTAAAAATGGTAACGAAATTATAAGTAATGAAGTGGTAACGCAAATGATGACTCACAAAAAGTTTGGTGGCGTTGTACCAGAAGTAGCAAGTAGACAACATGTTGAAGTCATGACCCAAGTTATAGACGAAGCTTTAAAAAATGCAAATATGAAAATAGATGATATAGACGCTATAGCAGTAACTGAAGGACCAGGCTTAATAGGTGCATTATTGGTAGGTGTAGCAAGTGCAAAAGCATTAGCTTTTAGCCATCAAAAACCACTCATTCCTGTTCATCATATTGGTGGTCATATTTATGCTAATCATCTCGTTAAACCATTACAGTTTCCTTTAATCGCGCTTATAGTATCTGGAGGACATACTGAACTAATATATATGAAAGATCATCTTGATTTTGAAATTATTGGTGAAACACGAGATGATGCTGTAGGAGAAGCTTACGATAAAGTTGCAAGAACAATAGGCTTACCGTATCCAGGTGGACCTGAAGTTGATAGACTCGCTCAAATAGGGCAAGATACATTGAATTTCCCTAGAGTATGGTTAGAAAAAGGTAGCTATGATTTTAGTTTTAGTGGATTAAAAAGTGCAGTGATTAATACATTGCATAATAAAAAACAAAAGAATGAAGAAATTATTAAAGAAGATGTCGCTACGAGCTTTCAAAATAGTGTTGTTGAAGTATTAGTTGGTAAAACAATGTCTGCAGTTAAAGAATATGATGTTGAACATTTAATTGTGGCTGGAGGAGTAGCAGCTAATAAAGGCTTAAGAGACGCTTTAGAATTAGAAACTAACAAGCTTGGTATTGAATTAAGTATTCCACCTTTAAACTTATGTACAGACAATGCCGCAATGATAGGTTCTATAGCGCATTTCTTATATGAAAAAAAACGATTTTCCGATATGAAATTAAATGGAAAAAATTCTTTAGATCTTGAAGACTTTAATTAAGTAGCAATTGTATTATTGCACTAAAAGCGTTAAAGCAGCTAATGCATATATAGAATAGTAAGAAGAGCTTAGGACATTTATGTCTCAACTCAAAATAAATAACAACTCATTTCACTGATTTATTCAGCTAGAAATGAGTTGTTATTTTTTACATAATATACGATTTTGAAAGTGCATGCTTGCCTCAACGACTTCACGCTCTTTTATATTAATCTAGTAAGTTAATGTCCCAAGCTTTTCTTGTTTTCTAGAATATTTGCCTTCACTATTCGTATAATCCGTGTAGTCTTTAATACGTTGTTCGTACTCTTCCTTAGTTATAATCTTATGTTTGAGCAATTCTTTAGCTTTTGATGTGTAACTCTCAATGTTAGTATTATTCATAAATCATCATCCCTTCTGTATTAAACACAAGACCAATTAATCAATGAAATTTAACTCTAAACACTTAAGTAAATTAAATAATTTAGCAAGTGCAACCTTATAACTAAAGTGTACAAAACAAGAAAATTGGCTATATAAATTATAAAACTATTTCATTATTAAATCTAGTAAATTTTTCAATGATATTAATTATTTAATCTTAATATCATTGTGAATTTACAATATTTACGAACCTTAAATAAAATGCACGCTATATTCATAAAGTCAATACAGAACATTTGTACTTGTGCACAAGTTAACCACAAATTGTGGATAACCTTTGTATATCTTTTAATGTGTTTGTGGATAACTTTGATGGGAAATAATAGCTTTTTACATTTTACCTGTGGATAACTAGGATAACTCTGTGGATGACTTGCAAAACAAGACTTTATAGTGTGAATAAAGATGTGGTTAATATTTCACATAAAAAATCACTAAGGTGTAAAAATGACCTTAGTGATTTTGTGTTAATTGAGCTTACTTTCTATTTCTTCCCATTTTTCCATGCTTTCTTCGAGCAAACGTTCTGCTTCTATTCTGAGATGATTTATTTCATTACTTTTCTCAATATCATTAAATATTTCTGGTAACGTAAGTTGATGCTCATAGTTAGAAATTTGTTCTTCATAAGTAGAAATGTTATTTTCAATTTCTTCTAATTGTCGTTCAAGTTTACGTTTTTCTTTTTTTAATTGTTTTTGATTGGTATAGAAATTATCATCTTTAGCAGTTTGAGTAGATGTGCTTTCATTCTGTTCGTAATTACTGATTGCCTCACGTTGTTCGAGTTTTTCTAAATAGTATTGGTAATCTCCCTGGAAAAGTTCATTACCTTCTTGTGTGATATGAAATACCTTGTTCGCAAGTTCATTAATAAAATAACGATCATGTGATACAAAAAGTAAAGTGCCTTCATAATTTTGTAATGCTTGTTCTAACATTTCTTTAGAGTCAATATCTAAGTGGTTTGTAGGCTCATCTAATATGAGAACATTATTTTTCTCAAGCATTAATAAAGCTAATTGAAGTCGTGCTTTTTCTCCACCAGATAAGTCATTAATAATTTTTTTTACTTCTTCTTGTGTAAATAAAAATCTTCCTAAAATAGTTCTAATATCTTTTTCAGGCATGTGTGAATATTGATTCCACACATAATCTAATACTGTCATATTTGATTTGAATTCCGCTTGTTTTTGATCGTAATAACCAATTTGGATATTAGAACCGAAAGTGATATCACCGGATAAGGCGGGAATTTTTTGAGCAATCGTTTTAATTAATGTCGATTTACCGATTCCGTTTGGTCCGATGATTGCGATACGGTCATGACGTTTAATTTCTAGATTAATGGCTGACGTTATACTTTTAGAATATCCAATTGCTAAATTATTAACTTTTAAAACATCTTCTCCTGTTGCTCTATTAATCTCGAAAGAAATTTGAGCACTCTTTGCATCAAGCCTTGGTTTATCGATTCGTTCCATTCTTTCTAACACTTTACGACGACTTTTTGCCATACCACTTGTAGAAGCACGTGTTATATTCTTTTCCACAAATGTTTCTAACTTTTTAATTTCACTTTGTTGTCTTTCATATTCAGCCATTACTTTCTCATAATGTGCGTCACGTTCTTTTAAAAATTTACTATAATTACCAACATATTTTTTTACAGAACCTAAGGCAACATCATAGACTTGATTGACTATCTTATCTAAAAAGTATCTATCATGACTGATAATTACGATAGCGCCTTTAAAATGTGCTAAGTAGTTTTCTAACCATTCTGTTGTATCCATATCTAAATGGTTAGTAGGTTCATCAAGTAATAATAAATCAGGTTCACTTAATAGCATTTGTGCCATTGATAATCTAGTTTTTTGTCCACCACTGAAAGATTGGATTTGTCTATCGAAGTCTGATTCGACAAAGTTCAATCCAGTTAATACTGTTTTGATCTTGCTTTCATAATGATAGCCACCCATTACTTCAAATTGATTTGACAACGATTCATATTGGGATAATTTTTCTTGATAAGTATTGCTATCATAGTCATCAGCATGTTGGCTTAACCAATCTGTTAATGATTTCATTTTTTCTTCAATTGTTATCACATGTTCAAATGGCTTTCTCATTTCATTCATAACGGTATCATCGGAATCTAAAGACATTTGTTGTGTTAAATATCCCATGGAAACTTGTTTACCTTTAGAAATGTGACCAGCATCATAACTTTCGACACCGGCAATAACCTTCATGAGCGTTGTTTTTCCTGCGCCATTTCTTCCAACGATTGCAATTCTTTCACCAGTTTTAACTTCGAAATCGACATCTGAAAAAATAACATCACCGTCAAAAGATTTTTCTAACTTATTTATTTGTAAAAGTATCATGTTTACACCTCTCTATTAGTTATTATTCTACATGAAAATGACTTATAAATGTATGTAAATGACATACAATATTTATATAGTTATTTTACGTGAAGTTTGATATAATTGACCCATTAGATGTGAACGCAATCACATTATTTTACAGTGGAAAAGGTGAGGATTTTGGCAAAGAATGATGTGAAGATCCCTAAAGCTACTTTGAAACGTTTGCCTCTTTATTATAGATTTGTTAGTACACTTCATAATTCAGGTGTTGATAGAGTATCTTCTAAAGAATTAAGTGAAGGTCTTAAAATTGATTCAGCTACTATTCGTCGAGATTTTTCATATTTTGGTGAATTAGGTAAAAAGGGTTACGGATACAATATTAGTTATTTATTGAAATTTTTTAGAACAACCCTTGAGCAAGATGATTTGACTAAAGTTGCAATCGTTGGTGTTGGTAATTTAGGTACTGCACTCGTAAATTATAATTTTACTGTTAATGATAGAATGCAAATAGTGGCAGCTTTTGATCAATCAGAAAGCATAATTGGAAGTATGGTTGGTAAATTATCAGTAGATAGTATGGAAAATTTTGAAAAGATAGTTGAAGAAGTAGGTATACAAGTTGTAATATTAACTGTACCACAACAAGCGGCACAAAGAGTTGCTGACCGTATAACATCTGCTGGCATTACTGGCATTTTGAATTTTACACCTCAAAGAATAAATGTACCTGAGAAAGTGCAGGTTCATCATATAGATTTAGGAATTGAATTACAATCTTTAATCTTCTTTATGAAGAATCAATAGGAGGGTATCAAATGGAAGCTTTAATGTTTATTAATACAGTCGGTATTTCAGGACCAGTTAGTTTATTATTTATAGGGGTAGTTGCATTAATTATTTTTGGTCCTAAGAAATTACCACAGTTTGGTAGAGCGATGGGTTCAACTTTGAAAGAATTTAAAGATGCTACAGATGGTATGACGAACTTTGATGAGAAGAAAAGCAGTCCTGAAGATAGCAAAGATAAAGAAGTTAAATAGAAATTTATTTAACAGATGTTCCCTTGAATGTGGCGGGTTTCCTGCCACATCTTTTTTTAGATTGGAGGTAAGATGGTGAATAAAGACAATTTAACTTTTGTCGAACACTTAGAAGAATTACGTGGACGTATTATGATCATTATATATTTTCTAGTAGGGGGGCTTATTTTAGGATTTTTCTTTGCTAAGCCAGTGATATATTATATTACGAATGATGATTTTACTCAAACATTAGAATTGAATGCCTTCAGAATTACAGATCCACTCACAATATACATAGCAATGATAATTATTATTGCATTTATCATTGTATCACCAGTTATATTATATGAATTATGGGCATTTATATCTCCAGGATTACATCCGAAAGAACAAAAAGTTACACTTAGTTATATTCCATTTAGTTTGTTTTTATTTGTTGGAGGATTGCTATTTTCATATTTCATCATTTTTCCATATTTAATTTCATTTACAATGGGATTAGCAGACGATATGGGGATAAAACAAACAATCGGTATTAAAGAATACTTTAGTGAATTGTTTAAATTTACAATCCCGTTTGGGTTTGTATTTCAATTGCCTATTTTATTGCTGTTCTTAACTAGGTTAGGAATAGTAACACCAATGTTCTTAAAGAAAAATAGGAAATACGCATATTTCATACTTCTAGTAGTTGCAGCATTAATCGCACCACCTGATTTTATGACGCATATGTTATTTACAATCCCGATGATACTGTTATATGAAATTAGTATCGTCATATCTAAAATAGGTTATAAGAAATATTTAAAAGCAGAGCAACGATTAATGGAAGAAGAATTAGGAATGGATGAAGATGAAAAGAAACAGCCGTAGAAAGTACGGTTGTTTCAGACTGTCGACAAAGTCACTTAAAGTGAACTTGTTGGCAGTCTTTTTTTGCGCATGCTTTCCTCGGGGAAGTTCTGAGCCTCGTCTTAGCAACTTCCTTCGTCCCACAGAAGTCGGCGCAAAAACACTGCCGTATTTCAGGAAAAAATTTTATTTATATATGATTTATATTAAATCTAAATCATTTTTTGAATTGTCAAATATTTGTAATGAAATAGTAACTTGAAAACATCTGGAATATAATATATTATTATTCCTATCATTGTAATAGGGATAAGGAGATGTAAACGTGATTTGGATGGTTGTAAGTGGACTTATAGTCGGGATATTACTCGGTTTTGTTATGCAAAGAACACGATTTTGCTTAACAGGCGGATTTAGAGATATGTATGTACAGAAGAACAACAAAATGTTTTATGCTTTATTAATTGCTATTTCTGTTCAAAGTATCGGGTTATTTACTTTAGTAGGATTAGGCGCATTTAAAATGGAAGCTGAAACATTCCCATTAGTTGGTACTATAATTGGATCGTTTGTATTTGGTATTGGGATCATACTTGCGGGAGGTTGTGCTACTGGTACATGGTATAGAGCTGGTGAAGGTTTAATAGGTAGTTGGATTGCATTAGTGTTGTACGGTGTAACGGCAGCAATTATGAAGTCAGGCCCATTAAATCCTTTACAAGAAAACATTAATTCATATAGTGTTGTGAATTCAAACATGGCAGAAACACTTCATGTACCTGTTTGGTTATTAATCGCAGTATTAGTGATTGTAACAGCATATTTTGTTACAAAAACTTTGAAAAAACCAAAAGTTGCTATTCCTCAGTTAAAACAGAAATATACGGGAATACGACACATTTTATTTGAAAAAAGATATCATCCTTTCGCTGCAGCAGTGGCGGTAGGTGTTATTGCATTAATTGCTTGGCCTATGAGTGTATCAACAGGTAGAGTTGGAGGACTTGGTATCACAACACCTTCAGCGAATATCGTACAATATTTAGTAACGGGAAATGCTTCGTTAATTAACTGGGGCGTATTTTTAGTACTAGGTATATTTGTAGGTTCATATATTGCAGCTAAAGGTTCAAAAGAATTTAAATGGAGAATGCCAGATACGAAGACGATTAGAAACAGTGTGATTGGTGGCGCTTGTATGGGTGTTGGTGCATCATTAGCAGGTGGTTGCTCTATCGGTAATGGTCTTGTATCTACAGCAGCTATGAGTTGGCAAGGCTGGGTTGCCTTACCTTCAATGATTTTTGGTGCTTGGTTTATGAGTTACTTTATTTTTGTTAAACCTAGAAAAGCTAGACAAACTAAAACACAAGTTAGTACGCAAAGTATTTAATAAAAGGAGTGTATAAAAATGGTACATGAATTAGGTACTGTAGGAATGGTATGTCCATTTCCATTAATAGAAGCACAAAATAAAATGGATGAAATGCAAGTTGGAGAACAACTGAAAATTGATTTCGATTGTACGCAAGCGACAGAAGCGCTACCTAACTGGGCAGCAGATAATGGTTATCCTGTCACAAATTATGAGCAATTAGGCGACGCTTCATGGACGATAACAGTTGAAAAACAATAATAAATAATTTTGTAAAAGGACTGGGTTCGCAAAATGAACTCAGTCCTTTTATTTATATAAGAAATGGAAACGGTTTTATGATAAAATGTATTTTTGAGAGGTGTGTCTATGAAGACTATTAAAGATATAGCCCAAATGGCTGGTGTTTCAAAAAGTACAGTTTCTAGATATTTAAATGGTGGCTCTATAAGTAAAAATACGAAAGAAAAAATACATAAAGTAGTAGAAGAAACAGGTTATAAACCTAATCAATTTGCTCAAAGTTTAAAAGCCAAAAGGACAGGATTAATAGGTGCAATTGTTCCTAGATTAGATTCATATGCAACTACAGAAACCTTAAAGGGAATTGAGACGAGTTTGCTTAAACAAGATGTACAAACCATGATCGTTAATACGGACTTATGCATGGAGAGGGAAATTGACTCAATATATATGCTCGCAAAAAGAAAAGTTGACGGTATTATATTAATGGCTACTCATATATCGGAAGAACATATGAAAGCAATCAAAGCTGTTGACTGTCCTATTGTCATAGTAGGCCAGTCTCATGCTGATCTATTATCAATCGTTCATGATGATTACAATGCGGGTAAGCAGGTTGCTAATTGGCTTATTAAACACAATAAACATCACATTACATATGTTGGTGTTTCAGAACATGATATCGCAGTAGGAAAGACGAGAAAAGATGGTTTGTTTAATCCATTAAAAGAGCATGGCATTCAGCCAAAGTTTATTGAAAGTAGTTTCAGTATAAAAGATGCTCAACAGATAGGTGAAAATATTACGATTAGAGAAGATGAAGTAATTGTTGCAGCTACCGAT
This sequence comes from Mammaliicoccus sp. F-M27, assembly GCF_022387115.1. Taxonomy (NCBI): domain Bacteria; kingdom Bacillati; phylum Bacillota; class Bacilli; order Caryophanales; family Staphylococcaceae; genus Mammaliicoccus; species Mammaliicoccus sp. F-M27. The sequence goes on from NZ_JAJNIE010000007.1 coordinate 21,251, forward strand.
AATATTGCATTGGGCATTTATCATACATTATTAAAAGCAGAAGGTATGATGCCAACTATTATAGGTTTCGGAGGTAATAAAATCACTGAAATTGTAGCACCAACTATACAAACAGTTAAATTCAAATATAATTTAGCAGGAGAAACTGCCGTTGACGTTTTAAATAAATGTATCAACAATCAACCAGTTGAAAAATTAAGTGTTATTGATACTTATTTTGAAAGATTGGATAAATAAACGACAAAAATTATGATAAAATATATATATTATGGAACCGGTTCAAACTAGATGTAAGGAGAATGATAATGGTAAATTGGACACGTGAAGAAAGATATACAAAACTATCAGATATATCTGAAGAAGCATATCATGAGTTACAAGAAAAAGTTAATCAATCAAAATGGCGCCAAACTTTTCACATTCAGCCAAAGACCGGATTATTAAATGATCCAAATGGTTTAGTTTATTACAAAGGCAATTACCATATTTTTCATCAGTGGTTTCCTTTAGGAGCAGTACATGGATTGAAGTATTGGTATCATTATACGAGTAAAGACTTAACTCATTTTAAAGACGAAGGAATTGCGCTATCTCCAGATACAGAATTTGATAGTCATGGTGTATATTCAGGTAGTGCTTTTGAATATGATGACAAATTACATTTAATGTATACAGGTAATGCTAGAGATGATGAATGGAATAGAAAATCATCCCAAATGGTCGCTGTCCAACAAGAGGATGGGACTTTTAAAAAGTTTGAAAATCCTGTAATTCACGACACTCCAAATGGTTATACTGAACATTTTAGAGATCCAAAAGTGTGGCATGAAAACGATAAGTATTATGCGATTTTTGGTATTCAAAGAGACAACGAAACAGGTACTGCAGTTGTCTATGAATCAAATAATATTAAAGAATGGACTTTAAAAGGCGAAATTCAAACAGATTTACAAAATTTCGGTTATATGTGGGAATGTCCTGACTTATTCAAATTAAACGGAACAGATGTGTTTATCTTTTCACCGCAAGGCATCGAACCAGAAAACAATCAATTTGAAAACATTTACCAGTCTGGCTACATAATGGGCGATTTTAATATTGATACTTTAAAATTTAACCATAAGAATTTTGTGGAATTAGATCAAGGCTTTGATTTTTATGCACCTCAAACTTTCTTAGACGAAAATGACAATAGAATTTTAATAGGTTGGATGGGACTTCCAGAAATTGATTATGCTACAGACGAAGAAGGTTGGGCACATTGTTTAACAATTCCGAGAGTGTTAACAATTGAAAATGGAAAGTTAATGCAAAGACCTATAAAGGCTTTAGAAAATTTAAGAACAAATAAAGAAACAGCAGAAGGTTATGCGAACAAGCACTCTGTTAAATTACATCCATATGAAGGTAAACAATTTGAATTAATGATTGATATTCTCGAAAATGAAGCAACCGAAATATATTTTGATGTAAGAGTATCGAAAAAATGTTCAACACAATTAATTTATAATACAAAAACGAAGCAGCTAACATTAGAGCGTTTCGAAAGTGGTATCGTTAGTGAAGCGGTTGATAAAACAACACGTACTACAACTTTAGATCAAGATTTAAAACAGTTAAGAATCTATAGTGATACTTCAAGTTTAGAAATTTTTGTAAATGATGGGGAACGTGTATTAACAACTAGAATATTCCCTGACGAAAATGCAGTGAACTTCAGAACATCAACTGAATCAGGACAAGTATATTTGAAGTTTACAAAATATGACTTACAAATAAATCATTAATATATCAAAACACTTGTTGTAAATATTCAACAAGTTTTTTTTATAATTAATTTAAGTTGTAAGAATTATGAATAAGTTATTACAAAATATTAATTCTGTGTAACATATGGTATTAAAGCATAGAAAACAGCTAATTTATCCTTTATACTTGAAATATTAATAAACGTAAAGGAGGAGAAGAACTTTTATGAAGGTATTAAAAAATTCAATCATTTCATCATTATTATTATCTTCTATGGTGTTAGGTGTATCTTATGGAAATGATTCTCTTGCGTCTGAAACATCACATACTAAAATAGAAGATACTTCTCCTAAAATAACTGAAGAACAATCTGATCAAATAGTAGAAAATAAACAAGACTCTAAAAAAGAAACATCTACAGAGGAACCGAGTACAGAAGAACCAAGCACTGAAGAACCAAGCACTGAAGAACCAAGCACAGAGGAACCAAGCACTGAAGAACCAAGTACAGAAGAACCAAGTACAGAAGAGCCGAACACAAGTGAGAAGCCAAGTAAGGTAGAGCCAAGTACAAGTGTGAAACCAAGTACAAGTGTGAAACCAAGTACGGAAGAGCCAAACACAAGTGAGAAGCCAAGTACAGAAGAACCAAGTACGGAAGAGCCAAACACAAGTGAGAAGCCAAGTACTGGAGAACCAAGTACAGAAGAGCCAAACACAAGTGAAAAGCCGAGTACTGGAGAACCAAGTACGGAAGAGCCAAACACAAATGAGAAGCCGAGTACTGGAGAACCAAGTACGGAAGAGCCAAACACAAGTGAGAAGCCGAGTACTGGAGAACCAAGTACGGAAGAGCCAAACACAAGTGAGAAGCCGAGTACTGGAGAACCAAGTGGGGGAAGCAACAACAATCAATCACCACCACCTAACAAATCAAATGGTGGATCTCCTTCATCTGAAGAGCCAAAATCCAGTGAATCAAATGCTGGTGAATATGATTATAATGAACAAAATATAGAACAATATAAACCAACGATGCCATCATATCCAAATACTGATGACTTTGGAGATACTTATTATGACGATCAACAATATGCTGATGAAGAAGAGCCAAAGTTTATCCCTGGTCATGCTGAAGCATATTACAACAAGTTGGATGAAGATGTGTTGAACTTGGTTACGAGTAAAGTAGGAAGCAGACCTGATTTAGCGCATCCAAAGTTTGAAAAGACATCTAAAACTACTGAAACGACATCTGTTAATGATGATAATAATACAAAAACAACTTCAACGACATCCGAAAGCTTTGAAACAGCTTCTGATAAAAAAGACGTTTCTAAACCTTTAATCATTGGCATTTCTATAGCAATAGTCATTGTGTTAGGTTCAATTATTGCATTCTTTATGAGAAGAATTATTAAATCTTAATTAAGGTAACTATATTTGTGAAAATGAAAGAGTCTGGGATATAAATACCTAAACTCAAAATAAAAGATCTCTTCATCAGGCTATTTCCTAGTGAAGAGATTTTTTTTATATTAAATCTTGCGATTTTGAAAGTGCATGCTTGCCTGTGGTTGCTTTATAAGTATGGTTCGAGCCTGTAGTCGCGCGCGGCATACTATTCCCCCGGGCGTCAGCACTTTGCAAAATCGTGGAGAATAATCCAAGCGATATTAGGGTTACGGTGTTCAATGATTGTTACGGCCAAAACGCACGAAGACTCGAAAGATATCGTGCGATTTTGGTAAAAACTGGATAAAACGCACGAAGACTCGAAAGATATCGTGCGATTTTGGTAAAATCTGGGTAAAACGCACAAAGACTCAAAAGATATCGTGCGATTTTGATAAAATCTGGATAAAACGCACGAAAACTCAAAAGATATTGTCCGAAAATTATTGAAGTTCTATATAAGTCATTAGAATTTAGATTGATCAATCTTTTTAGTAGCTTCATATAGGTGTTCTACAATTGATTTTACTGTTCCAATTTTAAATGGAGACTGTAGATTAACGGATTTAATAATATCTACAAATGATTGAGAACCGCCGATTTGGCATATTTTTAAATAGTCAGACCACGCTTGATGTTCATCATTTTCCTGTTTGATATAAAATTGCATTGCACAAATTGTTGCTAATGTATAATCAATATAATAAAACGGTGAGGCAAATATATGACCTTGTCTATGCCAAAAGGCACCATTTTTTAAATGTTGTATACCGTCATAATCTACATTTGGTAAGTATTTATTTTCTAAGTCAGACCAAATATGTCTGCGTTCTTCAGGTGTCATCTCTGGATTTTCATACATATAATGTTGAAATTCGTCGACAGCTACACCATAGGGTAAAAATTTAATATTATCCTCTAAATGCGATAGCTTGAATTTATCAGTGTCTGCTTTGAAAAATAAGTCCATCCAAGGATATGTTAAGTACTCCATACTCATTGAGTGAATCTCACAAGCTTCAGATGTAGGGAAGTAATACTCTGGTACCGAATATTTTAAGCTTTCAAAAACTTGAAAAGCATGACCAGCTTCATGAGTCATAACTTCAATATCACCTTGTGTACCGTTAAAATTCGCAAAGATAAATGGTGATTTGAAATCATTAATAATTGTGCAATAGCCACCACTTTCTTTACCTTTCTTAGCTTCTAAATCAAATAGTTCTTTATCAATCATAAAATCTATAAACTTAGCCGTTTCATCAGAACGGTTATGATACATTTTTCTAGCATTTTCAATTATTTCATCGGTTGAGATACGTGGTTTAGGAGACCCGGTTTTAAAAGTGAAATTTTGGTCGTAAACTTTTAACTGGTCAACGCCTATACGTTTAGCATGTTGTGCGTTGATCGTTTCAGTTATTGGAACGACATATTCTTTTACTTGTTCTCTGAATACTTTTACGTCTTGTGCGCTATATCCTATTCTTTGCATACGATCATATCCAAGTTGTACAAAATTGTCATAGCCCAATTTCAAAGCAATTTCATGTCTAACTTTAATTAGTTCGTCATATATACGATCAAAATCTTTTAAGTGTGTATTAAAAAATTGTTCTTTCGTATTATAAGCTTCTCTTCGTATGTTTCTATCTTCGTTAATTAAATATTTGCTGAACTGGGCTAAGTTTAAATGTTCACCTTTGTATGCAATGTCTGCTGATGCAATTAACTTATCATATTCACTAACCAATTTATTTTCTTTAACGAGTAAGTCGTTGATGGAAGGTTGATAAGTATTTAAAGCAACTTCAGCTAGAGAAAATAATTGCTGACCGAAGTGTTCAATTAATTCTTCTTTATATTTCGAATTTAGTAATGATTGATAAAATAAATTATCTAAATGTTGTATTCTAGGCATGTTCTCATCAAAAAAATCTCGCTCATTGCTATAAAATTCATTGTGAGTGTCAATAGATGCTCTTATGTAGGCAATATTAAAATGAGTATCTGTGTGATTTCTTATTTTGTTTATGTCGTTTATTGTTTCTATTGCTTCATCAAGCGTCGTTGCGTGATCGAATTCTTTTAATAATGTTTTAGTTTGTTGCGCTTTCTTTTCAATGTTGATTTGTTCGTATTCATATTCTTTAAAAGTTACTGTCATAGTAGTACCTCCTTATTAAAAGCATTATAACATTATTCATTTAATCATTACTTGAAAATTGCGAAAAATAGGGAGTGGGCATATAATAATGTTTGAAAAGAGGTGTATTTTTATGACTAAAAATAATGAGCAATTATCTTTAGAAGTAGCAGCATTAACAAGAGAAACGAAAGAACTAGGAATTCCCATTATGATTGTATTTGAAGGTGTTCCTGCATCAGGTAAGACGAGGCTATCTAACGAACTTTTATTAACGCTTGATGCTAAATACACACATTTTATACCGACGAAATCACCTTCAGAAGATGATCTTAGATATCAATTTTTGCAGAAATATTGGAATAGTTTACCATCAAAAGGTGATATCAATATTTACTTTAGAAGTTGGTACGCTTACTTTATAGAATATCAAGAAAACAAAATAAAACATTCTATATATAACAAATATCATGATTTGAAACGACAAATACAAGATTTTGAATCTATGATTAAAGATGATAGATATGAAATTATTAAGTTTTATATTGAAATTAGTGATAAAAAAAGAAGAGAACATTTAAGAGAAATGAAAGATAATCCGCTAACAAGTTGGAAAGTACAAGAATACGAAAGTGCTATTCAAGATGATGTATATCATAAAGAAATGCATAAAATCTTAAAAGAAGCACCTAAAGATGAATGGAAAATTATTGATTATACTGAGAAAGATGAAGCTATAAATTTAATGTACAAACATATTAGAACACGTTTGAAAGAAGCCATTAAATTACATAAAAAGAAAAACAAAGTCATTGATGGTGCTTTTACTAATCATTTTAAATCTGAATTACTCCATCAATCTATTGAGAATATAAATAAAAAAACTTATAAATCATTAGTAGGTGACTTACAAGATAGATTAAAAGAACTGCAATTTGCATTGTATGAAAGAAAGATTCCTTTAATATTAGTTTATGAAGGTATGGATGCGGCTGGTAAAGGTGGCAATATAAAAAGAGTCAGAGAAAAATTAGATCCGACGGGTTATGAAGTAAATGCAATTAGTGCACCAACAGATGTTGAACTTAATCATCATTATTTATGGAGATTTGCGAAAGATATGCCAAGAAGCGGACATATCGAAATTTTTGATAGAAGTTGGTATGGCAGAGTGTTAGTTGAAAGAGTAGAAGGATTTGCAACGAAAGACGAATGGCAACGTGCTTATCAAGAAATTAATCAGTTTGAAAAAATGTGGACGGACGAAGGGGCAATTATATTAAAGTTCTTTTTAACTTTAGATAAAGATGAACAATTAAGAAGATTTAAAGAAAGAGAAGAATTACCTGAAAAACAATGGAAAATTACCGATGAAGATTGGCGTAATCGTGAAAAGTGGGATTTATATATAGAAGCAAGTCATGATATGATTGAAAAAACAAACACTGATTATGCGCCATGGTTAATCGTACCAGCCGACAATAAAAAATCAGCAAGAATTGAAGTGTTAAAGTATATCATTAAAAAATGCGAAGAAGTGCTATGGGGCGTTAAACAATATTAAATATCGATTGATTCAAAAATATAAAAAATCTCTTCACTAGGCGATAACCTAATGAAGAGATTTTTAAGTTTGAGAATGGGTCTTTACATCCCCAATCTGTTTGAATACTGTTATAAATTTTAAGAATACATGTGGATAATTGTATGATAAATGAGATTAGAAATTTGAGATTGCTTTTCTATTTGCTCATTTAATTGATCTTTAAACACGATTTGTCCTAAAACTACAATGCCATTCATACCCATATGTGCGATCATAGGTACGATGATTCTCTTAGTTAATACATATAGTCCACTAAAGACAGTTCCCATAACGACATATATTAAAGTATGTGCAGGGTCTGAATGTGCTAATGAAAAGACAAACGAACTAACTAACACTGCGATGATGAAACTTAACCATTTAGGTGCCTTAATCATATTGTATATTTCACCAAAAATTAATTTACGGAATATTAATTCCTCAAGAATAGGTCCAGCTAACACTATATAAATAATGAGTATATGTGATTCTTGTGCTATTTTCATGAGGTTTTGTGTATTACCACTTTCCATAGGCTGATTAAGAATATAAGTATTCACAAGTGCAGCGATAACTTGACCAAACATTGCTAGAAAAATTCCGGCTATACACCAAAAAATGACATATACCCAAGGTTCTTTAGTTTGTTTTTCAAGACGTGTTGGATTTTTAATATTTGAGTTCATGTACCATAATAATAAAACAGAAATGATTGCCGTTGTTGCCATCCAAGTTAAACTGATTTCTAATCTTGTGATTTTAGATAAATCAGAATCGGCGTATAAACTATTTGGTATAATTGCAATCGTTTGTACAACGCCAAATAGTAGTAGTGTAGCAATATTAACGGTTAATCGATTAAATTGCATTTTCAATTCCTCCAAAAATAAACATGTACATATTGTACCTTATTTAGCATAAAAAGAGAAAAATTTAAGTTATATTACTTGTAATTTTGACCAAATTTGATTATTATAAAAATGTGGTTAGCACTTAAGTATAAAGAGTGCTAATATTAATAGCGCCAAGGAGGATTTTATAAATGTTAAAACCATTGGGAGATAGAATTATTATCGAGAAAACAGAAAAAGAACAAACTACAGCTAGCGGGATTGTGTTAACAGATTCTGCTAAAGAACAGTCAAACGAAGGTAAAGTTGTAGCTGTTGGACCAGGTAAGCGTTTAGAAGACGGTACAAGACTTTCTGTAGATGTTGCTGTAGGAGATCAAGTTGTATATCAACAATATGCAGGAACAGAAGTTAAACGTGATAAAGAGACATATATTATCCTTTCAGAAGATGATATTTTAGCAGTAATTGAACAATAAATTTAAATTTGTTGATGATATATTATGGAGGTATTTATAAATGGCTAAAGAATTAAAATTTTCAGAAGATGCACGTAGATCAATGCTTGCAGGTGTAGATAAATTAGCTAATGCAGTTAAAGTAACATTAGGACCTAAAGGCCGTAATGTCGTTTTAGATAAAAAATTCACTTCACCATTAATTACTAATGATGGTGTAACGATTGCTAAAGAAATTGAATTAGAAGATGCATATGAGAATATGGGAGCTAAGTTAGTAGCAGAAGTAGCAAATCAAACAAATGATGTTGCAGGAGATGGTACTACAACAGCAACGGTATTAGCTCAAGCTATGATTCAAGAAGGATTAAAAAACGTAACGAGTGGTGCTAATCCAGTTGGTATTCGTGAAGGTATCGATAAAGCGGTTAAAGTAGCTTTAGAAGAATTACAACGAATTTCACAACCTGTCGAGAAAAAAGAAGAAATTGCACAAGTCGGATCTATCTCTGCAGCTGACGAAGAAATTGGTAAATTTATTTCAGAAGCTATGGAAAAAGTAGGTAACGACGGTGTTATTACAATTGAAGAATCAAAAGGATTCAGCACTGAATTAGAAGTCGTAGAAGGTATGCAATTTGATAGAGGATACACTTCTCCGTACATGGTTACAGATTCAGATAAAATGACAGCTGAATTAGAAAATCCTTACATTTTAATAACAGATAAAAAAATATCATCATTCCAAGATATTTTACCTATTTTAGAAAAAATATTACAAACAAACAGACCAATTTTAATCGTTGCTGACGACGTAGATGGCGATGCGTTAACGAACTTAGTATTAAATAGATTACGCGGAACATTTACTGCAGTAGCTGTTAAAGCACCAGGATTTGGTGATCGTCGTAAAGCAATGTTAGATGACTTAGCAATTTTAACAGGCGGACAAGTTATTACTGATGATTTAGGTTTAGACTTAAAAGAAGCATCATTAGATATGCTTGGTGAAGCAGGTAAAGTTCAAGTTACTAAAGACGATACAACAATTGTTGAAGGACAAGGCGACTCAGTTAATATTGATGCGCGTGTTGGTCAAATTAAAGTACAAATCGAAGAAACAACTTCAGAATTCGATCGTACTAAATTACAAGAACGTTTAGCTAAATTAGCAGGCGGCGTTGCAGTGATTAAAGTCGGTGCAGCAACAGAAACAGAATTAAAAGAACGTAAATTAAGAATTGAAGATGCATTAAACTCTACACGTGCTGCAGTTGAAGAAGGTATTGTAGCAGGTGGTGGTACTGCGCTTGTATCAATTTATAATAAAGTAGCAGAAGTAGATGCTAAAGGTGACGTACAAACAGGTGTAAATATTGTGTTGAAAGCTTTAGAAGCACCATTACGTCAAATCGTTGAAAACGCAGGATTAGAAGGTTCAATCATCGTTGAAAAACTGAAAAGTGCAGAAGAAGGTATTGGATTCAATGCAGCAACAGACGAATGGGTTAACATGTTAGACGCAGGTATTGTAGATCCAACAAAAGTTACACGTTCAGCATTACAAAACGCAGCTTCAGTAGCAGCAATGTTCTTAACAACTGAAGCAGTAGTAGCAGAAATACCACAAGACGAACCAGCAGCACCAGATATGGGCGGCATGGGCGGAATGCCAGGTATGATGTAATAGATTCGTAAATAAAAGAGAGTGAGATATTAAAACTCATTCTTAAAATAAAAGATCTCCTCATTAGGCTAAAGCCTAGTGAGGAGATTTTTTTATATTTTTGAATCTAACGATTTTGAAAGTGCATGCTTGCCTAGGGGTATATTGCAAGACTGAACAAACAAGCAACATAGAAGCACTGAATATTCATGATATAAGCTGAATTTATGATAAAATAGACATAATTTGTAATAAAGGGGAATAAGTATGATTAGACCTGCTCAAAAGCATGATGCAAAAAAGTTAAGTGAGTTAATGTATATTATTTGGCATGATATGGAATTACCTATCGTTGTTAATAATGATAAAGATACTGTATTAAAAGTTATTGAACAAAGTATGGTTGAGGGTAATTATAGAAATCATTTCAAACATATTCATATATTTGAAGTTGAAGGTGAATTGGCTGGATTTATTAATTGTTATGCTGGTGATGATGAACTACAACTTGAAAAGAATTGGCATGATATTCATTTTGATCAAACTTTCATATTAGAGGGTACACCTTTATCTGAACAAGAAGCGGAAAGTGGCGATCTGTATATTGAATCTATTGCAGTATTTTCGAAATTTAGAGGGAGAGGCATTGCATCTAAATTGATAGATTATACTTTTAATCATGCAAAATCATTAGGCTTTAATCAAGTTTCTTTAAACTGTGAAGTGGATAATGAAGGGGCTATGAAATTATATCAAAAGCTTGGTTTTGAACCTTCACATGATAAAGTTTTAAGTGGTCACGATTATAAATATATGGTTAAAGCTGTTTAATATAGTCAATAAAACAACACGCGATGTTAAATACATTGCGTGTTGTTTTTATTGTTTTCTATTTCAAGCAGTAATTCTTTTCTTTCTATACCACTTGAATAACCTCCTATTGAACCATCTGCTGCTATGACTCTATGACAAGGCACAAGTATGGTTAGAAAGTTTCTACCATTTGCATTTGCTACTGCACGAAATGCAGTTGGTTGTCCTATATTTTCAGCAAGTTGTTTATAAGATATTGTTTCTCCATAAGGAATTTCACATAGTGCACGCCATACTTTTTGTTGGAAAGGGGTACCGAAATTGAACTTTATAGGCGTTGAAAATGAGTTTAACTTTCCGTTGAAATAGTTATTTAATTCTAGTTCAAGGTTATCTAAAATGTCATTGCTATTTAAAAGAATTTCAGTGTTAAGTTGTTGTTTAACAATTTGTAACTCATCTTTAATAGTAGGTTTATTAATAAAATGTAGCATTAATAAATGGGTTTCATTAGCAATTGCTAACATATCTCCAGCTTTTGTTTGTATAACTTTTTGATATAGGGTCATGTTTATCACTCCTATCGAAATTTTAACATATTAAATCCGTATTGACTTTATAACTTCAAGTGATATTATAATTATAAAACAGATTGGAATAATCGGGAATAAGAAGGGACAAATTAATATGAAGAAAAATATATTATTATTATTGACGCTAGTCTTATCGGTTGTGTTAGCAGCATGTGGGAATGGGGATAAAGATAAAAAAGAAATAACTGTAGCCACTTCTCCAGGACCTTATAGTGAATTGTTCTTAAAAGGGATTAAACCTGAATTAGAAGATAAAGGATATACGGTAAAAGATAAAGACTTCACTGAGTTATTACAAGCTGATGTTGCATTACAAGAAGGTAGTGTAGATGTGAACGTTGATCAGCATAAGGCATACATGGATACTTTTAATAAGGAAAGAGATGCAAAATTAACGAACATCACTAAAATTCCAACGGTACCAGCTCAAATTTTTTCAAATAAAAATAAAGACATTAAAAGCATTAAATCTGGAGATACAATAGCAATACCACAAGATCCTTCTAATACTGCGAGAGCGTATAGATTATTAGAAAAAGCAGGTTGGATTAAATTAGATGCAGATAAAGACGATATTACAATTACTAAAAAAGATATTTCTGAAAATCCAAAAAACTTAAAAATAAAAACAATGGATTCAGCAAATATACCTAGAATTTTAGACGAAGTAGATTATGCGGTAATACCAGGTTCAATTGTTTATGCTTCAAAGGTAGATCCATCTAAAGGATTATTAAAAGAAGATTTAGTAGATGACTTATACCTCCAAGTAGTCGTGAATGGTGAGAATAAAGATGAACAATGGGTAAAAGATATTAAAGGAGCATATCAATCAGAAAGATTTAAAAAAGTATTAGCTAAAGAAAATAAAGATGATTATTGGAAAATACCTAAACAATAAAATGTAAACGCAATAAAGTGAAATATTAATAAAATAAGCTGGAATCGAATATATTCGATTTCAGCTTATTTCTTTTTATTTGCTTTTTTACGGTCACTGTTACGATTTATAAAGGCTGCAATTAAAAATAAAATTGAGGCTAAAGTAAATTGAATACCGGGTTGACCACTAATTTGGAGACCTAAGCCGATTATTAAAGAGGCTATAGCTAATCCTACTAGTGCTTTTGTAATTGTAGACATAATATATACTCCTTTTCTTAAATTTTATTATATCAATTTTATATTGTAATCCAAAATAATGAGTCTATATGAAAATAAATGATGAAATTAAGTAAACACACTTTTAATTTTCATAATTCTCGTCTAGTATAGAAGTATCATAACAATGAAAGAGGATGACTTTCTATGAACCCACTAGCTTTAGAATTAAATGAACAATTGAAAAAAGAATATCCAGTACTATTAGATATGCTTTCTGATTTAGGTAAATCAATTTATTATCCAAAAGGTATTTTATCACAATCTGGGGAAGCAAAAGGCACTAAATATAATGCTACTATTGGTATGGCTACAACAGATGAAGGTATTATGTATACAGATGCATTATATAACCAGTTTGGCGATCAAGATCCAAGTGATATTTTCCCATACTCTCCGCCTCAAGGTGACGAGCGTTTACGTACGCTTTGGGAAAAGAAAATTTTAAATGATAATCCGGATTTGAGTGCTCATAATATTTCTAAACCAGTTGTAACGAATGCTTTGACACATGGTTTATCATTAGCTGGAGACTTATTTGTTGATGCGCAAGATACAATTTTGTTACCTGAACATAATTGGGGTAACTATAAATTAGCATTCGGTGTAAGACACAGTGCTAACATAGAAACTTATCAAGCTTTTAAAGAAGATGGAAGCTTTACATTAGAATATTTCAAACGTGCGCTAGAGAATTATAATAAAGGAAAAGTCGTATTAGTATTGAATTTCCCTAATAATCCAACAGGTTATACACCAGTTGTTGAAGAAGTAGAGGAAATGGTAGAAGCGATTAAAAATTTAGCTGACAAAGGCACACAAGTTATCACTTTAGTAGATGATGCTTATTATGGATTGTTCTTTGAAGATGTTTATAAACAATCTGTATTTACAGCATTAACAGATCTAGACCATGACCATGTTATGCCAGTTAAAATTGATGGCGCGACTAAAGAGTATTTTGCTTGGGGATTCCGCGTAGGATTTTTAACATTTGGAAGCAAGAACGAGACAGTTAAAGATGTCTTAGTAGCTAAATTAAAAGGATTAATTAGAAGTAATTTATCTAGTTGTTCATTACCTAGCCAAACTGCGATTATTCATGCAATGGAAGATCCTTCATTCCAATCACAAGTAGATCAAAATATTAATATTTTGAAAGAGAGATATGAAGTAACGAAAGAAGTTGCATATCGTGATGAGTATAAAGAACTATGGACACCTTACGCATTTAATTCAGGTTACTTTATGGCTATAAAAGTAAACGATGTAGATCCAGAAGAATTAAGATTACACTTAATTAATAAATATAGTATTGGCATTATTGCTTTAAACAAAACAGATATCCGTATTGCATTTAGTTGTATTGAAAAAAGAGATATCGAACATGTATTTGAATCGATTGCAGATGCAATTAAAGACTTAAAATAATCATTAAAATAGAGTGTATATAACATAACGTTATATACACTCTATTTTTTTATGTTTACAAACATTGTTATATCAATGTTTAATGGGTATACTAATTGGTTTATTGACAACTGTGTATATAGTGTATATACTGTTTATACACACATTGAAAGAGGGAGGTTTAACATGAAGATTCTTTTACAAAATAATAGCAATCGGCCAATATATGAGCAAATTAAAGAACAAATTAAAGCTCATATCCTTCAAGGTAAGATCGAACCTGGTGCTTCATTGCCTTCCATGAGAGAGCTAGCAAGCGATTTAGGCGTAAGTTTAATTACGACTAAACGAGCTTATGTTGATTTAGAACAAGAACAATTCGTCACAACGATTAGAGGAAAAGGGACGTTTGTAAAATCACAAGATCCATCTATTATGAAAGAAAAACAGTTCATCGTTATTGAAGATTTAGCTAAAGAGTTAACTAAACAAGCTAAATTGATAGGAATGGATGCTAAAGAAATAAATGAAATCATTACTTTGATTTATGAGGAAGGTGAATAAAATGGATAATGCAATAGACGTTAAAAATTTAAAGTATCGTACTAAAAATCTAAACCTAGAAGATGTTAGTTTCGAAGTGAAAAAAGGTTATGTTACGGGCTTTATAGGTGCTAATGGTTCTGGTAAGACTACGACAATTCGCATTCTAATGGGCTTACTTAAAGAACAAAGTGGCGATTTAAAAATACTCGGAGAACATTTAGCAGCTAATCCAGTTGAAATTAAAAACAAAATTGGTTTTGTCTACTCCGAACTATATATGTATGAAAATTGGAACATCAAAACAATAGAATCAGTCGTAAGTAAATATTATAAAAATTGGGATCATGAAAAATTTCAAAATTACATTCATCAATTTCAATTAACTTATAAACAAAAGATTAAGCAATTTTCTACAGGAATGAAGATGAAACTTTCTTTAGCTATTGCATTAAGTCATCATGCAGAACTGTATATATTAGACGAACCAACGTCAGGATTAGATCCAGTAGTTAGAAATGAAGTTCTAGAAATTTTACAAAAAGAATTAATTAATGAAGAAAAAACAGTCTTTTTCTCAACACATATTATTTCAGATTTAGAAAAAATTGCTGATTATATTGTTTACTTAAAAAACGGTTCAATCGTTATTAATGAAAGTGTAGAATATCTAACGGAAAATTATAAAATTGTTAAAGGTGATCAATCTATACTAGATGATGAATTAAGGGAATTGTTAATAAGTGTAAAAGAAACGAAAACTGGCTTTTCAGGATTAACGAAAGAAAGCTCAGTATTTGTTGAATTATTTGGAAATGAAATTGTTGTCGAAACACCTTCTATTGAAGATATCATGGTGAGGATTGAAAAAGACCAATTCGATAGGGAAGTGGTTTAAATGAAAGCAATTTTTTATCGGAATTTTCAGTATGAAAAAGGATACTACTTATTATATTTAACGTGCTTTATATTGACGTTACTTACTCATTTCACATTTTTATATGAAAATAATGCAATTTTAAATTTTGTTCCTATATATTTTGTTGCAATTGTTTCAGTTCACTGTATTAATCAAGCAATATTATTAAATAAACAAAGCAGCCAAATTTTTTATAATAGTTTGCCAGTTTCTAAAATCGACATCGTAAAAGCACATTATTTATACAATTTAATGCTGACGGTCATTTCCTTTATAATGATCATTATTATAGCAATATTTAAACACGATACAATATTTTTACAAGCTGCGATATTTATTGTAGCTACCAATTTATTTACATTAAGCATTGTATATCCAGTGCTTACTCAAATTAATAATAATCAATTAGGCGCATGGATAATATCAGCTATGTACGGCATGTTTACAATGTTATATTTTAGTATTTATTCGAATCGTTCATATCCATTTTCAGACGTTTTAGGTTGGAAAATATTTTTATATTTCACACCATCAATATTATTCACGTTTGCTGTGATTACTTGGATTATTCAGTTCAACAAAGCTATCCATAAAGCGAAGCAAGACAATGTCACGATTTATGGAGGTATATCATGAAAGCAATATTATATCGAAACTTAATTTTATTAAAACCATACTTATATACATTATTAGTCATTATTTTAATGTCATCGGTGTTAATTGTACTGCCAATGGAGAACTTTTTTAAAATTGCTATTTTAAGTATGTTAGTCTTGACCCTTCATGTTGTTTTCTTAGTTTCATCTTATTATCTTTTTATAAGGATTAATAAGAATCATTCAGAGTATACATTTTTAAGTTTACCTGTAAAACAATCCACGGTGATCAACACACATTATTTAACGGCATTAATATTAATCTTATTAATACAAATTACGCTAGCACTATTATCAGCAATCGCTTTATTATTTAAAGGAAGCGGAATAGAACTAACGTATGATGTTTATGGTATGTTTTTTAATATCGCAAGTAATTTGTTAACGATTAGTTTGATATTACCATTTGGAGAATATAAAAGATTGTTGAGAATTCCACTTATATTTTGGATGATTATAGTAGGTGCTATTATTCCAAATTTAGTTCAATATATCGATTATGTATTGAGTTGGTTCTCAATTCATACAACAGTATTTGCAAAACATGATATGACGATTTATTTAAGTTTCTCTATTATTTTGTTTATAGTGACTTATGTAATAGCGATTAGAAAAGCTCAAAAAAATACGATTACAATTTAAAAAAGAGGTGAAGCATTATGGAATTAAATCAAATACAGAAATATTATGGAAAGCAACACGTATTAAAAAATATCGATTTTGAATTCGGAGAAAGCCAAATTGTTGGTTTAATCGGTAAAAATGGAGTTGGTAAAACAACATTAATGAAAATTATGAATGAGAATATCGTAAAATATGATGGTTCTTTTAAAAAAGAAAGTAATGCTAAAGTTGGTTATTTAATAGAAAATCCTAAACTATATTTGAATAAAACGGGTTATTATAATTTAAACTTTTTTAGAAATGTTTTAGGTACACAAGTAGATGATCAATATATTAATCAACTAATAGAATCGTTTGGCATTAAGCCGTATATTCATAAAAAAGTTAAAAAGTATTCAATGGGTATGAAACAAAAGTTATCTATAGCAGTTGCTTTAATGAATAAACCACAGTATTTAATCTTAGACGAACCAACGAATGGTATGGATCCAGACGGTTCAATTGACGTCTTAAAAACTTTGGAACGCGTGAGCAAAGAATTAAATATTAAAGTCTTAATATCGAGTCATAAATTAGAAGATATCGAGCTCATATGTGATCGAACAGTGTTTATGAAAGATGGCTCTATTGTTGAAGATTATAATATGAAAGATGAGTCAACAGATGTGACGAAGTTTACATTTGATCATAAAGATTATAATGAAGCACTTAATGTGTTAACAATGAACTATAAAGTCGTAACGAGCAATAAGCAAGAAGGCGTCATTTCTGTAGAGGCATTGCAAGATTATCAAAATGTACTAAAACATCTTAGCGAAAAACAAGTTTATCCTAAGTTTATTAAAAATAATAAAACAACGCTTAGAGATCAATACTTTAATATCAATAAAGGAGTTGAAGCATAATGAATATTGGACAACTTGTGAAATATGACTTAACTAGAATATTTAGAAGTCCTTTAGGATATTTAGGTTTTTTAATTTCAATACTTCCTGGTCTAGGTATCATTCTTTCAGTTAAAACATTGGATGGACCTTTTACTGCTGAAGTCGTTATGGTAATGTTCTTCGTATTTGGTGGACTCGTAATGCTCATGTTCGCTATAAGAACAATTGTACGTGACATGCAATACGGTACGATTCAATTGTTTTTAAATTCAAGAACAAATAGAATAAAGTATTTATATGCTAAGTTGATATCTGCGATTGGTATCGTAGTGGTATTTACTATTTTAGGAACGCTCTTTACATTGTTATCTACATCTATGATAGATGCAGGAAATTTAAGTGCTTCTGATTTTCTAAAAATGTTCGGTGAATTCATTTTAATCATGCTATTTTATGTGACGTTATTAAATATATTAAATTTATTGACTGGTAAATCAGCAATTGTTTATACGGCAACGATACTATGTATTATTTTCTTGCCTACTATATTTGATGCATTTATATTTATTCCAGAAATAGGCGAAGATTTAGCGAAAATGATGCAATATAACCCATTAGATTTCTTACCGAAAATTTTAAACCAAGGTTTGTTATCAATGAAAGCATCTCAAATTTGGATTTCAATTGCTTGTATAGCTATTTTTACAGCTATTAATCATTTCATTATAAGAAATAAGAATATATAATGGTTTATCCCTCATTTCTATGTTAAATTTAACATATTAGATATATGAATGAGGGATATTTTTTGGGTAAAAAATTTGTTAAATATTATATTATAATTGGGATACTGTGTATTATCGGGAGTTTCTTTTTCGAAGGTACACCTCAATCATTAATGATTGGTGCAGGATTAGGATTTTTCCTTACAGCAATTTTAGCTAAATTTGAAAAAGAAGATAAAGTAGATGAGCATCCAGACAAAACTAAAAACGAACAAGATAAAAAGTAACTGCTACGTTGTGTAGTAGTTACTTTTTATGAAATTGGGGTGAATATATGTTACGTAGTTTATTATTTAAAAAGTTAGAACAAAAAGAACAGGATATGATTAATCATTATAAATATTTACATCAATATCCAGAGCCATCATTTAATGAAGCGAAAACGTCTCAATATATTGAATCTTTTTATAATGACAAAGATGTTGTCATACATAAACGTATTGGTGGAAATTATGGATTAATTGTAGAAATAGAAGGAAGCCTACCAGGTAGAACAATTGCGCTTAGAGCAGATTTTGATGCATTAAATATTAGTGAAGATACCGGTTTGTCATTTTCCTCTAAACATGATGGATGGATGCATGCATGTGGTCACGATGCACATACTGCTTATTTAATGGTGCTTGCCGAGAGTTTAATAGAGTTAAAGGATCATTTGCCAGGAAAAGTAGTGATTATACATCAGCACGCTGAAGAATTAGCACCAGGCGGAGCAATTGATATGTTAAATTCGGGATACTTAAATGATGTTGATGAAATTTATGGCATACACTTATTTCCAGACTACACGCCAGACGTCATTTCATATAGAAAAGGTCCTACAATGGGAGGACGTTCATTATTCCATTTAAAAGTAATAGGTAAAGGTGGACATGGTTCTAGTCCACATTTAGCGAATGATGCGATCATGGCTGCAAGTACTTTTGTAACGAATGTACAAACTGTCGTTTCTAGAAGATTAAATCCGTTTGATATGGGTGTCGTTACAATTAGTTCGTTTAATGGTTTAGGATCTTTAAATGTTATTCAAGAGAGTGTTGAATTAGCTGGTGATGTAAGATATATGGAAAGTCGCATCGGTCATCAAATACATGATGAAATCGTGCAGTTAATAGAAGGATTAGAAGAAACATTTAATATTAAATGTGAGTTTAACTATGAATTAGATTGCATTCCTTTAATCAATCACTATAAGCAAACTGATTATTTAGTTGATATTTTAGCAACAAGTCAAGGAGACTATTTTGAATCATTAAAAGAACATGAGCAACTTACGAGTTCTGAAGACTTTGCGAGCTATTTGGAAAAAATTCCAGGAACATTTTTCTTTATAGGTTGCAAACCCTATGGTGTTGATGAAGCTTTTTATAACCATAGCCCTAAATTTATCGTTAATGAAGATGCTTTATTAACAGCAAGTAAAGCATTAGGGGAAGTAGTTCTAAATAGATTATCTATAGAATAGTATGAGCATGACACACTAACAAAACGTTAGTGTGTTTTTTTATAAAAAATTTAACAGAAACCGTTTACAAAACTTCAGAAAACGTTTACAATAACTTGTATACAAGTATACGAAAGGTTTGGAGGTATTTTATGAAGCATCATTATCATTATCCAAGTGACTGGTTAAAACATCGTTCAACAGGAGAGCAAGTGGCGAGTGAACTGAGGTTAGCTATTATAAGTAAAGAAATAGCAGAAGGTGAAAAATTAAGCGAAAACAAAATTGCTCAACAGTTTGAAGTCAGTCGATCGCCAGTTAGAGATGCACTTAAATTACTTCAACAAGATGGACTCATTTCTCTTGAGAGAATGGGAGCTATCGTCACTGGCTTATCAAATACAAATCAAACAGAAATATACGATATAAGATTGATGCTAGAGTCATTCGTCTTTGAAAGACTGCAACTAGAAAATAATATCGAAGTTATTAAACAACTCAATAAAATCTTGAAAATGATGACAGTAGCAGTTGAATTTAAAGATGCGGATGAATTTACAAGGTTGGATTTACAATTTCATGAATCGATGATTACAGCAATTAATCATCAATATATTGAAATGATATGGTACAACTTAACGCCAGTGATGGAATGTTTAATTCTAGTATCGATGAGACAAAGAATGCAGAATGAACCAGAAGATTTCGAAAGAGTTATTCATAATCATCAAGTTTATAATGAAGCTATAGAAACGAAAGATAGAAATAAGATGAAAGAAGCTTTCCACTTAAACTTTGATGATGTAGATGAACAAATAGATGTGCTATGGAATTCACAAACAAATATAGAAAGAAAGTAGGATTTTATAATGAAATACATGATTGGTATAGATATCGGTACGACGAGTACTAAAGCTGTTATATATGATGAAGCAGGAAACTTTTTAAATAAACATAGTATAGAATATCCAATGTCTACACCTGAAATTGGAGTTGCTGAAGAGAATCCAGCAGAGATTTTTGATGCAGTGCTATTTACAGTAAAAAAAGTCATTAGAGAAACGGGTGCAGAGGCAAAAGATATTAAATTGTTAAGTTTTAGTAGCGCAATGCACAGTTTAATCGCTATGGATAAAGACAATCAACCTTTAACGGAATGTATAACATGGGCTGATAATAGAGCAAGAGGATATGCAGATATGATTAATGAGCAACATAATGGTATAGAAATTTATAAAAGAACCGGTACACCTATACATCCGATGTCACCACTATCGAAAATTTATTGGTTAAAACATGAGCATGAAGATATATACAACCAAACTAAAAAATGGATTGATATTAAATCTTATGTATTCTATCAGTTATTTGAAGAGTACGTGATGGATCATTCTATAGGTTCTGCAACAGGTATGATGAATTTAGAATCATTAAGTTGGGATAAAGAAGTCATGTCTTTACTTGGTATTGATGAATCTAAATTACCTAATCTCGTATCTACTACGCATATTATGAAAAATATTAACAAAAAATATGCAGATTTTATGGGCATAAGTGAAAATACACCAATCGTTATAGGTGCTTCTGACGGTGTCCTTTCCAACCTAGGCGTAAATAGTTATCGAGAAGGTGAAGTTGCCGTAACGATCGGTACAAGTGGTGCGATAAGAACAATTATCGACAAACCAAAGACAGATGATAAAGGTAGAATATTTTGTTACGTATTAACGGAAGATCATTATTGTATCGGCGGACCGGTCAATAACGGCGGAGTTGTCTTAAGATGGTTAAGAGATGAGTTGTTAGCAAGTGAAGTAGAAACGGCTAAACGTTTAGGTGTGGATTCTTATGACGTATTAACTAAAATTGCGAGCAGAGTTAAACCTGGTGCTAACGGCTTAATATTCCATCCTTATCTAGCCGGGGAACGTGCACCATTATGGAATGCAAATGCGAGAGGTAGTTATTTCGGTTTAACGTTATCTCATAAAAAAGAACATATGATTCGTGCAGCATTAGAAGGCGTTCTTCTTAACTTATATACAGTATACCTTGCTTTAGTTGAAGTGATGGATAAATCACCAGAACAAATTAAGGCGACTGGGGGATTTGCTAAAAGTGAAGTATGGAGACAGATGATGGCAGATATTTTTGATACTTCAGTTGAAGTACCTGAAAGTTATGAAAGTTCTTGCTTAGGTGCTTGTGTATTAGGGTTAAAAGCATTAGGGGAAATAGAAGATTTTGAAGTATTAAATGATATGGTAGGTAAAACATATCAACATGAACCAAATCAAGAAAATGTTGATATTTATCAATCACTTATACCAATTTATATCAATTTAAGTCGTAAATTAACTGAAGAATACGATTTAATTTCAGAATTTCAAGCAACACATTCATAAGGAGATGTTAATATGTTTACAGAAATTGCACCATTATTAATAGTAGCAGTAGCGATTGTATTATTATTAGGTTTAATTATGTGGTTAAAACTTAACACTTTTGTATCGTTAATTATTACGGCAATCGTAACAGGTATTATGTTAGGAATGCCATTGAGTAAAGTTATTGCCACAATTGAAACAGGTATGGGATCTACGCTTGGTCATATCGCTTTAATATTTGGTTTAGGGGCGATGTTAGGTAAGTTATTAGCAGATGGTGGTGGTGCAACGAGAATTGCTCACACACTTATTGATAAATTTGGTCAAAAGCGTATTCAATGGGCAGTTGTCACTGCATCATTTATTATCGGTATCGCTTTATTCTTTGAAGTAGGATTAGTCTTATTAATTCCAATCGTATTTACAATAGCTAAAGAATCAAAAGTATCTACATTATTCTTAGGTATTCCTATGACAGCAGCATTATCAGTCACACATGGCTTTTTACCACCACATCCAGGTCCGGTAATGATTGCTAAAGAATATGGAGCAGACATTGGTCAAGTACTATTATTCGGGTTTATTGTAGCTATACCCGTTACAATTATTGCTGGTCCAATCTTTACTAAATTCGCTAGGAAAGTTATCCCAGAAGCATTTTCGAAATCAGGAGATTTAGCTTCTCTAGGAAAACAAAAATCATTTAAAATAGAAGATACACCTGGTTTTGCAATTTCAGCATTAACAGCTTTATTACCAGTATTTATCATGCTTATTTCAACTGTTGTAGATTTATTAACAGGTTCACCAGAGAATCCATCAGGCATTTTAGGATTTATTAGTTTCTTAGGTGAAGCGGGTACGGCAATGTTAATTTCAGTATTGTTTGCCATCTATTCAATGGGTGTTAAAAGAGGACATAAAATTACAGATGTAATGGACACGTTAACAAACGCTATTTATCCAATTGGTATGATGTTATTGATCATTGGTGGTGGCGGTGCCTTCAAACAAATCTTAATAGATGGTGGTGTAGGTAAAACTGTAGAAGAATTATTTACGGGAACAGCAATGTCACCAATATTACTTGCTTGGATTGTTGCAGCAGTATTAAGATTGGCACTTGGTTCGGCAACTGTTGCTGCTATTTCAACTGTAGGTATTGTAATGCCTCTATTAGAAGCATCAGATGTTAACCTTGCTTTAGTTGTTTTAGCAACAGGTGCAGGTAGTGTTATTGCATCTCACGTAAACGATGCTGGTTTCTGGATGTTTAAAGAATATTTCGGATTAACAATGAAAGAAACATTCTTATCATGGACACTACTAGAAACAGTCATTTCAGTATCAGGTATCATTTTCATACTATTCATTAGTTTGTTTGTATAAAAGGAAAGAATAATGAAAGAGAATCTGGGATATCATTCTCTTTCTCAAAATAAATCACCCAATCCGTGAGATACACTTTTGGATTGGGTGATTTTTATATTGCTGATTTAGTAAAGTACATGCTTGCCTAGGGGTATGAGCAAATAGTATTTCTAGTTCGTTGAAAAACACCGTTCTAGCAATAATACAAAGTTGAATTCAACAATGTCTTTAACAGTTAGGCATTCCTAACTGTTAAAATAACTGGTTATAAATACACTTAAGAAATTAAACATTTGAGTTAAGAAGGAATACACAAAAAATCCTACAGTGCTGATATACTTTAGTCATAGATAACACATCACGAAGCACAATACATTCAATTCCTCAAAACTATTTCGTATATGTTTTTCATGATTGTAAATGACTTTGTGTAGAACGTGTTTAGATAGTTATCTGTAATTGTAACGTTGAAATGGATCATATAATGATTCAAGCTATTTTTATAAGGTTTCCCGGCTTTATAAAAATACATGTTTCCTTAATTAATAACCCTTCCCCGAAAAGCGCTCGTTAATTCCCGGACGAGCGCTTTTCACTTGCAGATTTTTACGTGTTAACTTTAGTAACATAGATTTTTAAGTTTTATAAAAATAAAGTAAAATAAACTCATCGATCCATGGGGATGGTGAGAGATGTTACTATGAGTAATAGGGTAGTATACATATATAACTAATATAATATTTGAGTTTAGGACATAAATCCTAACTTAAAATAAAACACCCAATCCGTTGGAATTATTTTCGGATTGGGTGTTTTTATATTGCTGATTTTGTAAAGTGCTGACGCCCGGGGGAATAGTATGAGTGAGAGACTACAGGCTCGAGCCATACCCCTAGGCAAGCATGCACTTTACAAAATCATTATAGTTTTGGACATTTATGTCTCAGCCTCAAATAGTTTATGCGATTGAACTTACGATTGATTCGTAAACATCGTCCCAAAATTGTGTGTTGTTTTGGTATGCTTCGTGTATTTGATGATGAACTTCTTTTTCTTTTTCAGCGTATGTTGAATCATCTTTACTAGGTAAGTCTTTACGTAATATTTCTACATGTTTTTGAACACTTATAGCTCTAGGTCCCCAAACGTGTTCTTGTTCGTGGTTTTCATTTAAAAATACAAAAATAGGTATTGATCGAGCTGTACCGTTTGTTAAGTACTGATCGATAAGGTTTGTATCTTCATCTCGGTGAAACACTTTCACTTCAATATTGGCATAGTCAGCAATGTTTAATAATACTGGTATGTTCATCATTGCATCTCCACACCAATCTTCAGTAATGACAAGTACTTTGTAATTTTTACCTTTAATTTTATCTAAACGTTCATCATTTTTAGGTAATTGAAAAGATTGATATATATCTAATAATTGATCTTTATTTGTTGTCATTTCGTTAACGTATTCTTTAATTGGTTGTGCTTGTTCATAATATGTAACTAACTTAGTCATAGTCATAAATCCCCCTTTTATATACTCAATATTATAACAATTCTGAAATAATTCGCAAAGAACTAAACTTGAAGAAATATTTAATTAACAGCGTTATCAATTATTTTAAATGTTTTATGATCAACATCTAATTCTGCTTGTGCGCCATAAGGTATAATGCATTTTGGTTCGTTATGACCGAAACTTGCGTTATAAAAGACCGGCATATCTTCTTGGTTCCATTCTTTTAACATTTTAACCCAAACTTCTTTGTATTCTTCATAATAAACATCATCTTGTGGACGACCGATAATTACGCCATTTATTTTGTCAAAGATACCCATTGAACCGAATGCTCGGACATAGTCTTCCATTAACCATGGTGGTGCATGTACTTCAGCAGTTTCGATGAACAATATTGCACCTTCGAAGACATCTTTATCTGGGAATACATCCGTAGCTTTTAATGAATGAAACAGCTCCATGCAGCCACCAATTAAATGTCCTGTTGCTTTACCTTTACCATTTAAAATTTCATATCCGTTGCTATCAAATGATTCTCGATTAATATGCTTATTTTTCTCGTCCCACTTTAAACCGTATTTTCGGATTTGTGGTGAAGCAGGCACATTACCAACAGGCCCATTTTGGAACCAAGTTTGATTAATAGATTGAACCGTGTAATCATCCATAGAAACATTTTCAGCAAAATCAGTTAAAAGTAGCGGGCCATAGAAACTTGAGATACCAGCTTGATAAAACATAAAGTGAAGGGCAGTAGTATCAGAATAACCACTAAATATTTTAGGATTATTTCTTATAATATTTAAGTCTATGTATGGCCATAACCTTACAGAATCATCACCGCCTAAAGTACAAATAATGGCTTTTACTTCTGGATCTTCAAGTGCTTGATGTAAATCATCTACACGTTTTTCTGGATGATTATATGTGAAGTCTGATCCTTTAAGTGCATGAGGCATAACTTTTACCTTTAAGCCGAATACTTCCTTTAATCGCTGAATACCAACTTCTGTTCTCCAAAGCACTTCTTCTTCACCTGCATAACCTGATGAAGGCGAAACAATTGCTACAGTGTCACCTTTAGAAAGTTTGCTTGGTTTGATTAATCTTTCCATTCCAAATACCCCCTTATTTGTATATTGGAATTAGTATAGCATACTGATATAACTTGAAATCAAATATTTCAGATGATAATATGATGTTGTTTGTAAAAAGAATGGTAATATATTAATGAAAGTAAGGTTAATATCATAATAGAAGGGGCATGTTTCATGGATAAAATAACCTTCCTTAATTACCTTGAGGATGAATTATCTCGTTTGCCTAAAGTTGAACGAGATAAAATAATGTATGAATATGAAACGAAATTTTTTGAAGCTCACAATGAAAAAGAATTAATTCATGAATTAGGTGAACCTAAAGTTATTGCTAAAAAAGTTTATGCAACAAGTGCCATTCAAGATGCAGAATTATCGCCTAATTTTAAAAATGTTTTTCAAGCGATTATGGCCACTTTAGGTTTAAGCTTTTTTAATATATTCTTTATTATCATACCGTTTTTAATCATTGCTTTTATACTGTTAATTGTTGTCGTTGTAGGTGCTTTAATGATGTTAGGACCTATAGTCAGTATTATAAATATCTTTGTGCACGGGTTCTATTGGATTGATATAACGAATATTATATTTTCAATATCATTTTTAGGTTTAGGATTAATGTTGCTTATAACCGGATTGAAATTAATAGAACTATGCTATAAAGGAATTTTGAAATATTTAAAATGGTGTGTAAAAGTCATTAGGAGGCGTGCTGAATAATGAAAAAGTTATTTTTAACAGGTTTAAGCGTCTTCTTAATATTTGGCTTAATTGGGACAATACTTTGGTTCACAGTTAATAATAAATTCGAGAAGCAAGAAACGTATGAGAAAGTTTTTAAAAATAATCAAGTAGAGCAAATCATTGTCAACGGACAAAATACAAATGTTGAAGTGAAAAAGGGGAAATATTTAGGAATCAAATACACTGGTAAGCAAGAAGTAAATGCTAGTATTGAAAATAATTTACTTCATTTTACAGAACGTGATAGTAAATATCAGTTCAATGCTAATTTTATTCCATATAGAAAAACGATTAACCATTTAGTCATTACATTACCAGAGAAAAATTATCAATCGTTTAATATTTCTACGAATACTGGAAATATCTCCATTAAAGATGTGAGCAGTAACAATAGTAATATGATTACCGATACCGGAAACATATCTTATGATAATGTTAATTTAAAACATGCTAAAGCTATCACGAGTTTAGGAAGTGTTAAAGTTAAAAATTCTAAACTCACAGAATTTAATGGGGGAATTGAAACGGGTAATATACGAATCAATAAGAGTAGTCTCATTAATAGTGAAATGATTACATCCTTAGGCGATATAAATATTAGCCAGCTGAAAAATGAATGTGATATTAAATCATCAACAGAAGATGGGAACATTTCAATTTCTTATGAACAACCACCTAAAAACACTTTGCTACAATTACAAGCCGAATCAGGCAAAACAAAAATTAAGAATAAAGCTTTTAATGGTGAAAAAGTAGGTAATGGTAAGCATGTGATTGAGAGTTATACTGATAATGGAGATATTACAATTAAATAATGTAATGAAAGAAGCAAGGACATAAATATCTAAATTGTAATGATTTTGTAAAGTGCGGACGCCCGGGGGAATAGTATGAGTGAGAGACTACAGGCTCGAGCCATACCCCCAGGCAAGCATGCACTTTCAAAATCAGAAATATAAAAATCACCCAATCCGAAAATGAATCCAACGGATTGGGTGATTTATTTTGAGAAAGGGAATGATGTAACATCTTCTTTCAAGGTGCATGTTCCTTTAATAACTAAGATAAAAGTGGTTGCTAGAGCATTGCTCTTTATTCACTGGCAAATTCTATATCTGTATCTATTTGTCCTGATATCGTACTTAAATGTAATGACTTACCATCTAGCCAATCTTTGAAATTAAATGTATGAATTGTCCCATTTTCTCCTAGAGCAATTTTCATTTGTAATTGTTCAGGTATATAAGCAGATGTATGAATCGTACCTGACCAACTTTTAAAAAGTTTACTATAAATTTCATATTGAGGATCATTAAAATAACGAAAAGCATGTTCTAATGACATATTCTCATGAGTAATATGATCAATTCTAGAGTATCTTTCTATCGATTCTTTAATGTAGTTTCTATTCTCATGTGTTAACACTTCAAAATGATTCGTACACAAATTATTATTTTTTGTGACGACATCTCTAGGAGTAGCCTCTACTGTTATTCTTCTATTATGCTTATCCATTAAAATGTAACTAAAAGAACTACGGTGAGGAATTTCTTTCAATAAAGCTACTGCTTCTTCAATATCTTTACACGTTTCTAATATAAGCCTTCCAATCATATAACATACAAAGCCGTCTCCAGGTTTTTTTCTATGCATAAAATTGTAACCCATGGCTAAACCATGTTCATTCATGCCATCCATTCTTCCTGTAACTCTAGATGTCGGTCCAATTTGTGCATAACCTCCATCATTTGGTTGAAACAAACTAAATCGACCGTCATAAGTGGCAGGATTATAATCATAATTTCTAACCATGTAATCATTCCCTAAAAATATAGAACAACCACTATCTTTAGCATACACTCTGTAATGACCGTAATTTAATAAGATTCTTTCGAGCGGAAACTTTAATGTATCTTGTATCCCCATAAGTTCGTCCCAAATTTGAGGTGCGAATTTTTGATAAATCTTCTTCGTTTCTTCTATATCTATATCAAAACGAGGTCTTCTAATTTTCCATTCGTTTTCTCTATTCTCTAACATTTTAGTAGATTGTAACCATTTAGCTTGGGCAACGCCATAGTCATAATGATTTCCTCTAAATTCAAATGTCTGCATATCAACTTGTTGCAACGTTATCACTCCTAATATACTTATTTTGATTGAAAAATGACATTTTGTCACGTATATCATATTAAGAATATTAAGATAGGAAATATGATGTTAAACAGATTGTAATAATGCCTTAACCTATGTAATTTTTTACCATGTTATATTTAGTTTACCGATTATCTCACGCAAAATGTGAGAAGGGGGTATGTATAATGTGGAATCAAGGATATATTTACATGAAAAAAATTTGGCAAGAGTGGTATCGAAGATAAATTAATGTAATAAATTGCGCTCATAAAACATCTAGAATATATATTTTTGAAATAAAAAGAGCATCATACCCGTTAATAGGTGTGATGCTCTTCTTATTTATACTTGATCTGTTGCAGTTGAATAATGATGTTTACGTTTCGTTCGCTTTGTTTGGTTTGACCATATAATTGCGATAGTAGGTCCAGTTAATAAATGGATAAAGCTAAATATAGCACCTGGAACGGCTGACAATGGATTAAAGTGGGCAGTAGCAAGAGAAACTGCAAGTCCAGAGTTCTGCATTCCGACTTCTATTGAAATTGCGCGTTTATCAGGTCTATTTAATTTAAATATTTTGGCTAATAAATATCCGATTGTTAAGCCACTTATATTATGCAGTAAGACGACAGCAAACATAATCAAACCTGTTTCAATAATTTGGACTTTGTTTCCAGCTACTACACTTGAAAGTATTAATGAAATTGAAACTACTGAAATAATAGGTAGTATGTCTACCGATTTTTCAGCAACAGGTTTGAAAAATCTTTGAACGATAAAACCTAAAATAATAGGGATCAGTACGACTTGTACGACTGATATAAACATTGAAGCAAATGATACTTGTAACCACTCTCTAGCAAATAAATATATTAAGCTAGGTGTCACAATTGGTGCTAATAATGTAGATACGGTTGTAATAGAGACTGACAATGCCGTATTGGCTTTAGCTAGGTAACTGATAACGTTAGAAGCAGTACCACCAGGGCAACAACCAACTAAAATTACGCCTAATGCGATATCCGGGCTTAAATTAAATCCTTTTGCTATTAAATATGCCGTTATAGGCATAATCGTATATTGCAGTATCACACCAATCAAAACACTTTTAGGTGATTTAAATACTTCTTTAAAATCATTTGTAGAAATGGTCATGCCCATACCAAACATTACAATTCCTAATAAATAAGGAATATAAGGTGCTACTTGAGCAATGATATTTGGAAAGCTAAATCCTAATATGGCTGCTACTAGCATCCAAAGGACAAATGTTTTATTAATGAATTGACTGAATTTCTTTATATTACTCATATATGCACCTTCCAATAGTATAATAATCTGAATATTAACAATAATACAAAAAGTTTTCAATATCTTTATCAAAATAATTGTTTGTTTAACTTTTTAAAAAAGAATTGATACATTTAATGAGTTATTTTATACTATATAAAGAACACAAATAACGATATATCTTATAGAATGAGCGTAATATCTTTTATGTATTTTGAATATTATGTTATGATATAAGAGGTAGAAAATGATGATAGAGGTGACTTCAATGGATTGTATTAAAGGGATTTTCAAATTCTTTTTCATCTTAATTGCTATAACAACAGTTGCTGTTGGGGCAGGTATTGCTGTCTTAGCATTTGTATTTAAAAAAGATTTTGAAGAATTAGAACAAAAGACTAAAGAAATTGTATCTGAAATCGAATCTAATAATTAAAATAAAGGAGCAATCACTATTTTTATGTGATTGCTCCCTTTTTTAAAAAAATATTAGGAGGTTATTTATTTTGCATTATGAAAGCAATGTGTTAATATCTCCGAGGTTAGATTACGATAAGACCAATCAATTAGAGAAGTTATCACGAAGGTTAAAGGTACCTAGTGATAGAGAGCTTCATGCATTAATTGAAGCAATAGAATATGATCAGCCATTTTTAAAATCTATAACAATTGGAACGAGCAATGAAGAAGAAATGATTAACACTGCATTTCATTTAAAGACTTTGATAGAACATACTTGGTACGAGTATAAGCATTCAGATGTGTATGTTAATGTTGTCATATGGAAGAATAATGTAGGCTCTACTAAAAAATATGTTGAAAAGTTTATAGCAGATTCTCCCGATGTTTGGATTACTCTTGGATCTCAAATAGGATTTAGTAACATTCTCAAACGATTATTTCGACTGGAAGTGTGGGACTCGAGGAAAACTTATTGTTTAAACTCATTGCTATCCCAGGCAATGGTTGATATAGTTGGCCACAAATATTTCGAGGGGCTAAATGGTATTAGTTACCATGGGGAAATTCTAAAAGTTAAGAAAGGTATAATCGTTTCAAATGCTAATTATGATTCTGAGACTTCTTTTTCCTAATTATAAAAAATATCAATGAAGTGATACATATGAGTAATGCACTCATAATATATGTGAAGTAATGTGAGGATGTTTGTCCAGTTTCAGGAAGAGATTTTGTTTCTGAGCTGGGCTTTTTTTCTTTATTATTATTTTGAATAGAATGGTTGGAATCAGGAACTAAGAAATCTTTAACTACTGATATTTGATAAGTCTGTGAATTACTTTGATTACTATTCATGTTATTAGAATTATTTAGAGTATTAGCTTGGGTTTGTTGATTCTGTTGGTTATTGTCTAATTGTGTGTGTTGCATAGAATCTTGTATAAAAGGTGAGACTGATTTGTTGTCGGAATTAAATGTGTAATATTTATCCTATCCTATTGAAATAGTTGAATGAGTGTCTATTCCATTAATAGTTACATTGAATTTAGTATCTTTAGGAATATTTGAAGGAATGTTGATTGTAGTTGTACCATCATTGTTAGTTTTACCAATAAATTCTTGGTTCTGTGCTAACAGTTTAACTTCTATGTTACTTAAAGGTTGATAAGTTTTGGAAAGTACATCGATCGTGATACTCTGATTATTTATAGTAGGTGTATTACGAAGTTGGTTATCAGAAGAAGTTAATTGATATAACTTATTAGGCTCAACAGTAAAAGTCTGTTGATTTGAAGTAGTCAAAGTATATTGCGTTTTAATATTCTTGCTTGGTATTTCAATAAAAGCTAACCCATCTGACCTAGTTGTTAAATATTTAACTTCATTATCTAACTGAAGTTGAAACGTTTCGTTAGGTATAGGTATGTTGCTTGCAGTAAAAAATTGAAACCAATGGGTATTGTATTATTACTTGCGTATACATTGTTAGGCGCATTGAGTGTGGTAGCTACAAGACAAACAATACTATAAAAGAAGAATGAAAAAATCTTCATTATGTCCTCCTTTCTCGTTATTACCAACGATCATTGGGTAAATATATTATGCCATAACTCTCCTTAATATTCCAGTATTATTTTATACTTTTTTTATAAGATTTTAATTTTAACTAAAACCTACCTATATAAATGCAGTCTAAAATTTTTTTGATATGAATAGCAGCTGTTTTGAATGGCTCAAATAAAAAGCATAATATAAAAGGGGAGTCACATATTAAATGTGCAAGTTGTAATCAAGAAATACTTTAAATCATAAGTAACATAGAAAAACAGAGAGAACTTTTATATCATAAAAGTTCTCTCTGTTTTTTATTCAATATTAAATCTTTTTAATATTTCTAACTGACGCATAACAGTGTTCACCGTTATTAAAATGAACTGTTCGATCTTTCGTATCAATGTTATTCACATTATTACGATTAATAACATAACTATTATGACATCTGAAAAATCTATCATCCAAATTAGATAAATTTTTCAAACTACCATAAAATTCAATTTGCCTATTGTCAAGATGGGCGATTAGTCTATGTGATTTTGAAGATGATTCAAAAAACATCACATCGTCGTATTGCACATATACTGAATTACTGCCTCTTGTTAATTCTATCTTCTCGACGTTAGTATTTTTAGATAACATACCAAGTCGAATATAAGCAGTGTCTAAACAATCTAATACTCGCATCTTTAATTGATCTGGATCATCTTTAAAGATGAAATCCATTGCTGCAACTTTATAAACGAAAGTTAAATATGTTAGTTCACTATGACTTGTAACAAAAATGATATTACCAATAGGGTCATATTTACGTATTTCACTTGCTAACGTAATACCATTTATATCTGCATCTAATTGAATGTCTAAAAAGTAACATCCTATATCGTTTGCTGTTTTGACATGATCTAATAATTCATATGGATCATTCGTAGCAAGTTCAATCGACATTTCTTTTTCTTCGATCATAATATAATTATTTATAATCTTTTGCATCCGCTCTAGTTGTTTAGGGTCATCTTCACAAATGATGATTTTCATCGAATCACTTCCTCAGTACGATCATTAGTGCGATCATTTAAAATTTCAAGCTTTTGAATAAAGTATTGATCATTAATAAATGTGTCTAAGAAAACATGATCAGTTTTCTCAGTGATTTCTTTCAATGTCGTTAAACCAATACCACGTTTACGACCTTTAGTAGAATAATGGTTTTCAAATAACTTATGTACTTTTGGAGTATCTTTAGAACATTTATTCATGAACACAAGTAGTACTGACTCATCATTTTTAATAAAAGCAATTTGAATTGTAGGGTTGTCTACAAACTCAGAAGCTTCAATCGCATTATCCATAATAATTCCAATACAACGACTCAGTTCAACAATGTTCATATTTATATGATCAATCTGTTCAGTAACCTCAATACTAATATTGATATTCTGTTCTTGAGATTGGATAATTTTCGTAGTTAATAAACCTTTAATTTCTCTCACATGTAAATTTTGAAGACCATTAATTTTAATCGCGTTTAATTTCATATCATCATGTAGGTGGGCGATATTTTGATCAAAATATGTTCTTAGTCCATTCATGTCATCTTCTCTTATATACTCAGATAAAGTTGCTAAAATATTTACATAATCATGACGAAACTTACGCATTTCATTGTTGATTTTTTCAATCTGCAAAGTGTATTTATAATATTGATTAATTTCCTTTTTAGTCCGTTGCAATGCCATTTCACGAATAACCGTAATGGAAATTAAAATGATAAAAATAGCAGCGACACTAACATAAATCACATAAAATAATGTCTGAAATTCAAACTCTTTTTCTGTATTATATGATTTAGGCATGTAAACATAAAAGACCATAAATGAAACTGCTAAAAATGCAGCTAATAAAAGTAAATAAATACGGTTATTATATAAATAACTGAGTTTAAGTCTATTCATCAATAGTCTTATCAAAACAGCTAAAGTTATAGATATTAATATATGCATAATACTATAAATTATAAAAAATGGTATGTAATTATCTTTACCATTTAAGATAAAATTCGTTATTAATATAGATGAGTAATCAGATACGACTGAAATAATAATAACTATTAAAGTATTAATTACACCGAGTAGTTTAAATTTTCTATAAAAGAACACAAAATAAAAAAGACAAACATATAGAATGGATCCAACACCAAATATATAATAAAAAGTAAGTGAAGGGATTATGAAGCCTATAATTAAGGCACCATAATCCCTTTTGTTGTATCGATAATTTTGTGTTATAGCTAGTAATATAGTAAATAATAATACTTGTAATAATCCAAAAGGTAAAGATTCTAAATTAGAAAGCGAGTCCATATATTACACTTCCTTAATGACAACTTATTGTTTTTCTTTTAATAGTTCTGCTGGTACTTCTGTTTCATCTAAAAATGCTGTACAACCTCTAATTACCGCTTTTTCACCGAATGATGAAAGGAAATTTGATGCTGATTTTGAGAATAAAGTAGCTAATAAATTCATGATATTGTTTCCTCCTCTTTGTAAAATATAGGTAATAGTGATACTGCTTCGAAGACCAATCCTAAGCATACTAATTGTTGATAAGGTTCTTTAATGAATAAAGAAATGATTATCAATATTGTAGCGGCTATGATTGATCTAAGTTTAAGACCTTTTCGCCACTTGCCTAATATTGGGTGTTTCTTTGTTTGCATTGGTGCGTACTTTATTATTATGAGATAACCGAGTATCGCAATCGCTAGAAATGGCCAATACGATATGTTGGTATTAACGATAATAAGTGGTGCGACCACAAACATTATTAGGCTTTGTATGGTACATAAAAATGTGGACTTTGCATGCGCGCCAAACGCAAAATATCTAATGGCAAAATAACTAAGATGTACAATAAGTGTGTATAAAAATATATGGGATAGAAGGGCAGCGCCATAAATGACTACAGTCTTCATAATATTTCCTACAATTACTTCTAGTCCATACTTTACCTTTAAATAACTAACATGATCTAGGTTATTTGTATTTTGAAGACTTAATGCAATCTTATCGATTTGTGTTTGTACAGGTTGATACATAGCGCCCCTCCTTCAGTATAATTATAGAACAAATTGATTAGCATTTTACTTCTTTTGCCCAACTGTATTATTTTCATGCCTAACTGTTGAGATTTCTAATATATTTGTATTTTAACATAATTTCAATGCAGTTAAGAACTAAAAATAACGACTTAGGGAATATATAAATTTCATATACATATTTAATATAAGATAATTAATGACTATTTAATTATATAAATTAATTTAGAAATCGTAATTATAAAGGGGGATCCTTTATGGCAGGCGATATCGTCAATGCTATTTGTGGTATTTTTCAATGGCTTGTAGAAGTTGTTAGTGGCCTATTTGATTAAATGTCGATAATTTCTACAAGTTTAGTGTATATTATAATCAATCTTTCAACGTGTACCAATAGGTATGCGTTTTTATTATAGTTATTGAGTGTTTTCATGTAGAATGATATTTAAGATAAATTTAGGGAGGAATTTAATTTTATGAAAACTAAAGGTTATATTGGAACTTATACTAAAAAGGATGGTAAAGGCATATATCGATTTGATGTTGATGAAAACGATCAAACAATCGAAAAGGTTGAAGTTGGTTACGAAGTTGAGGCATCTACATATGTTACGAATCATAATCAATTTTTATATGCTATTAAAAAAGATGGCGATGATTGTGGTGTCGCAAGTTTCTTAATTAATGAAGATGGTAGCTTAACGTTTATCAATGATTGTTTAGCTTCCCAAGAAGGTACGGGATGTCATATTTCAGTTTCTAAAGATGGTCAATTCTTATTTGAAGCTGTATATGGTGCAGGTCTTGTTAGGCTATATAAACTTGATCATGAAAATGGTGGAATAAGCGGGTTAATAGATGTTTATCGTGCTGAGGGTCACGGACCAAATGAAGCAAGACAAGAAAGTAGTCATGTTCATTTTGTACAACAGACACCAGACTTGGATTTTATTGCAACAGTTGATTTAGGGGCAGATGCTGTAAGAACATTTAAATTTTCTGATGAAGGGCTAGAATTAGTTGAAACATTAGAAACTCAAGCAGGTAGTGGTCCGAGACATTTAGCATTTCATCCAAATGGTGATTATGCATATTTAGTAAATGAATTAAGTAATACAATCCAAGTGTTGTCTTATAAAAACGGCAAATTTGCAGAGATTAGTCCTACATTAATGACGATACATGAGGATTTTGACTTAAATTCACAAGTTGGTGCTGTCAGATTAAGTCATGACGGTCAATTTATTTATGTTTCAAATAGAGGTCACAATAGTATTGCGGTATATAAAATTTTAGGTGACGGTGCTCTTATTGAAACGGTCGAAATTATTACAAGCGGTGGAACTTGGCCGAGAGACTTTAATATCACACCAAGTGATTCATTCTTAGTTGTAGCACATGAACATTCATATAATTTAGTTTTATTTAGTAGAAACAAAGAAACAGGTAAATTAACAGAGATAGAAAATGAACAAAAAGCTGCAGAAGGCGTTTGTGTTCAATTTATTTAATGGTAGGTGAATAGCTTTGAAAATCGCACTTTATCAAATGCATGTAATACCGGGAAAACCAGAAGAAAATATGCAAAAAATTAGTCAATGGTTTGACCAACTTAGCGAAGAAATAGACATAGCAGTGCTACCTGAGATGTGGAATACGTCATATCGTTTAAGTGATTTGAACCAACTTGCTGATGAAGAGGGTAATGTTATCATTCCTTTTTTAAAAAAGAAAGCTAAAGCGTTAAATAAGCATATTATAGCTGGATCTATCGCTTATAAAAAAGGTGACGAAATTTATAATAGAGCGCTTGTTATTAATAAAGAGGGAAATTGTATTAACACTTACGATAAAGCTCATTTAGTACCGATGTTGAATGAACATCATTTTCTAACTTCGGGTGAAAAGAAATCTACTGTTTATCAGTTAGATGAAATAGAAATGGGCACAATTATATGTTATGACTTGAGATTCCCTGAATTATCACGTTCTTTAGCATTAGAAGATGCAAAAGTTATATTTGTCCCAGCACAATGGCCAAAATCAAGAATTGATCATTGGAAAGCTTTATTACGTGCTAGAGCAATTGAAAATCAAGTGTATAT
The DNA here is from genome assembly GCF_022387115.1 of Mammaliicoccus sp. F-M27. Taxonomy (NCBI): domain Bacteria; kingdom Bacillati; phylum Bacillota; class Bacilli; order Caryophanales; family Staphylococcaceae; genus Mammaliicoccus; species Mammaliicoccus sp. F-M27. Next base: position 58,755 of record NZ_JAJNIE010000007.1, read on the forward strand.
GATTGCATGTAATAGTGTAGGTTATTGTGATGAGAGTGAATTTGGTGGCAATAGTTTAGTATATGGACCAGATGGCTCATTAATTGATAGCTTATATTATGATGAAGGGACACTCATTGTTGATTTAGACTTTGATGCACAAGAACAAATTAGAGAAGCAATCCCAATATTTAATAGTTTGAGAACGGATTTATATTGAGGTGTAAAGCGTTTCGGACATAAATACCGATTCTTAAAATAAAAGATCTCAGACTGCCGACAAAGTCACTTAAAGTGAACTTGTTGGCAGTCTTTTTTTGAGCATTCTTGCCTAGAGTTTTGATTGTCTTATTGAACATTTTCAGAAAAAGTATACAATCAATTATATGTTGATAATCTATATTGAGATGATTGGAGATGATTGTTTGGAAAGTGATGTAGCAGTTCAATTTAAAAATGTTGAATATGAAATAAACAATTCTAAAATTTTAAAAGAAATAAATGGAGCGTTCATTCAAGGGAAATTGACTTCTATCATAGGTCCTTCTGGGGCAGGGAAATCAACTTTATTAACTTTAATAAACTTATTGAAATCTGCTACAAAAGGGGAAATCGTGATAAGCGGTAAAACGATTGATTCATATGATCCGATGGAATTACGTAGAAAAGTCCAGTTAGTTTCCCAAGAAGCGACGATGATTAAAGGAACCGTTAAAGATAATTTAGAACTTCCTTTAATCCTTCAAAATAAAAACATGACAGATGAAGAAGCGGAACAATATTTGGAAAATGTTGATTTATCTACATCTTTTTTAAATAAGAATAGTAAAGAATTATCTGGTGGAGAAAAACAAAAATTATCTTTAGCACGTGCACTTGTTAATAAGCCTAGCATTATATTGTTAGATGAAGTGACTTCTGCACTTGATAGAAACTCCAAACAGGCGATTGAGTTATTACTTCAAAAAATTAAGCGAGAACATAATGTCACTATGATATGGATTACTCACGACATAAATCAAGCACTAAGAATGAGCGATTATGTTTGGGTTATGAAAAATGGAGAAGTAGTGGAAACGAATACTGTTGAAGAAATTGAAAACTCCAAAAATACCGATGTCAAAAGTGTTATAGGAGAAAAATCAATATGACCATCACATCTATAATATTAATGTTTATTTTTATCATAATACCCATTGTTATTTCTAAGAGCTTTAAATTAGGATTAGAAAAAGATACGATCGTTGCAGCTGTACGATCATTTGTTCAGTTGCTCATTGTAGGTTATATATTACAATTTATCTTTGATCAAGATAGTCATATATTCATTTTATTGATGGTTATACTCATGATTGGTGCAGCTACTCAAAATGCTAGAAAAAAAGGGTTAGAAATACCGGGCATAACATGGAAATTATTATTAGCGTTTATTGCAATTGAAATTATTACGCAAGGTATATTAATAGGATTTAGTATCACGCCAGCAACTGCTCAATATATTATTCCTATAAGTGGAATGATTATCGGGAATTCTATGGTGTTAAGTATATTATTTTTAAATAGATTTATGTCAGAAATTAAACAAAATGAAGACATTATCGAACTTATTTTATGTTTAGGTGGTACGCCTAAACAAGCGATTCATAAACAGTTAATTACATCTATACAATCAAGTGTTATACCAACAATTGAACAGCAAAAAACAATAGGACTAGTTCAATTGCCGGGCATGATGAGTGGTCAAATTATTGCAGGCGCAGATCCGTTAGAAGCTGTACTCTTTCAAATATTAATCGTATTTATTTTATTAACATCTGCGACGATGACAAGTGTGATTTTAGGATTCTTATCATATCCAACTTTGTTTAATAAACAACAACAATTAATAGACAGTCATTTCAAATAAAAAGTGAGTCGGGGACATAAATGTCCCAAACTATAATAATTTTATAAAGTGCATGCTTGCCTGGGGGTATGGCTCGAGCCTGTAGTCGCGCGCGGCATACTATTCCCCCGGGCGTCAGCACTTTACAAAATCATAAATATAAAAATCACCCAATCTGAAAATAATTCCAATGGATTGGGTGATTTATTTTAAGTTGGGATTTATGTCCCAGACTCTACTTTTATTTTTTGAACATGGCTCTGACGTATTTTCCTTTTCCTTTGTAAGGTGGGAAAAGCACACCAGTTTCAAGTTTAGTTGTTTTGAACATGATACTTTTTTCATTGCTAAATAATTCGAATGAAGCTTTACCATGATATTTTCCGATACCTGAATGACCAACACCACCAAATGGTAAATGATGATTACCTACATGTAACAGCGTATCATTTATACAACCGCCACCAAATGATATTCTACTTATAACTTCATCTGTATGATTCTCATCTTCACTAAATAAATATAATGATAATGGTTTAGGTTTATTTTTAATGAATTGTATAGCGTCCCCAAAAGCTTCATAAGTCATGATTGGTAGTATAGGACCAAATATTTCATCTTCCATAAGAATATCATCATATTTAACATTATCTATAATAGTTGGATCAATATAGCAATTATTTAAGTCAGAGTTGCCACCGTAAACGACATCACCGTTAGTGTTTTTTAATAAGTTAATTAACCTATCAGTATGTCTTTCATTAACAATTCTGCCGAAGTCTGCGCTATTTTTAGCATCTTTACTATAAAATTCTTGTATTGTAGATTGGATTGCTTTAATAAATTGTTGTTTTATAGATGCATCTATAATAACGTAATCTGGTGCAACACAAGTTTGGCCAGCATTTATAAATTTTCCAAATGCAATTCTTTCAGCAGCAACTTTAATATTCGCTGTTTTATCAACGATAGCAGGGCTTTTACCACCTAACTCAAGCGCTACAGGAATAAGTTGTTTACTAGCTTGTTCATAAACGCTTTGACCAATTTTCGTTGAACCGGTAAAGAATACAAAGTCAAAAGGATATGTTAATAATTCTTCTGTAACATTTTTGTCTCCGGTAATACATGCCACATAAGTAGGCTCAAAAGCTTCTTTGATTATTTTTTCAATAATGGCACTAACATTTGGTGTTAACTCTGATGGTTTAACAACCGCACAGTTTCCAGCAGCGATTGCACCAATTAATGGTTCAATTACAAGTTGGAAAGGATAATTAAACGGGCCAATAACAAGCACAGTGCCATATGGTTCATTTATTGTATAACTTTTACTTGGAAAAAGAAAAACAGGTGTGTTTACATTTTTCTTACTGGCTAAACTCTTGACTTCTTTTATCATGAAAGAGATACTTTTATAAATGTAACCGATTTCTGTTGCATAGGATTCAACTGAATTTTTTCCTAAATCTTTTTGTAAAGCTACAATAAGATCAGCTTCATTTGATTTTATTGATTTTTTTAGTAATCTTAATTGTTTTTTTCTGAACTTAATGTCTTTTGTAACATCACTATCAAAAAAAGATTGTATGTTTTCAAATTGATTAGCTATAGTCAAAATTGATATCCCCTTTATACTTCTGTTGTTTATATTTTAACAATAGTTATAATTAAAAGCGAAGTCTTTACACGTGAAACTCTATTTTATTTAAAAATATATTACGAAAAGGTGAAACAATATGAAATTTGGATTTATAGGTACGAATTGGATTAGTGATAAACTTATAGAAAATGGCAATGAAGTTGAAGGATTTGAGCCGTATGCTGTATATTCTCGTACAGATGAAAGAGCGCACTACTATAAAGAAAAGCATCAACTGTCTGAAGTTTTTACAGATTTAGAGCAGTTTTGTAAATCACCAAATTTTGAAGCAGTTTATATCGCTTCACCAAACGCATTTCATTATGAACAAGCTGAATTAGCAATTAAAAATAACAAGCATGTGTTAATCGAAAAACCAGCCACTATAAATCAAGCACAATTCGAGAAGTTATCGAAACTTGCTTACGAATATAATGTTACTGTTATGGAAGCTATGAAGTCAACTTTGTTAGCTCCATTTGTTGAGTTTACGAATGCTCATGTGGATATTGGTGAAATACGTTATGCAGATTTTCATTACCATCAATATTCATCAAGATATGATAATTATAAAAATGGGATTATTGAAAATGCTTTTAAACCAGAACTAGGTAACGGTGCTTTAATGGATTTAGGTGTATATACAATAGCGCCAATCATTCACTTGTTCGGCATGCCTAATAGTGTTAAGGCCAATGGATTTAAATTAGATACTGGTGCAGATGGACAAGGCAATGCAATACTTGATTTTCATACATTCCAAGCTACAATTAGTTATTCTAAAATATGTGATAGAGTAAGCCCTTCAGAAATTATAGGGGAGAATGGTTACGTGCTAATTGATAAAATTAGTGCACCATCAAATATAAAAGTGTTTAATAAAGATGGACAACTCATAAAAGAATTTAACGGTGAAACAACATTCACGATGAAAGAAGAAGTAATAGAATTTATAAACTGTGTAGAAGAAAAGAAAGTAGAATCATCTATCAATACACATAAGAGAACATTAGATACAATTAAAGTATTAGATGAAATAAGAAAACAAATTGGAGTTCAATTTAATGTCTAAAAAGGTTTTTACGATTGTAAGTATTATATGTATCCTTTTAATATTAATCGTTACGTTTGTTCCGTTTAAACAAAATCCATCCTCAACAACAAGAGTTGTAGTGGATCATTTTAATCATAAATATGCTTTTCCAAGTTGTTATGATTACGAAGAAGCTTCAAACTATATCGATGAAGTTACATTGAAAGATGCACAAGACTTAAAATATCCACCTATGAATGAATGTACAAAAAAGAAAGCACAACCTCAATACAAATCCATGTTAAAAAGGTTACTGGAAAGTACTGAAATATAGAAAATAAAAAGACTGTCGAAAACGGCAGTCTTGATATGCTCCCTGTTAAGTAGTCACGTAAATAGTGAAAACTTAATAGGGAGCATATCATTAAACTTTGCCGGTATTTTTTTATGCGCATGCTTTCCGCGGGCATGTTCTCAGCCTGTAGTCTTCGAATCATGCTGTTCCCGCAGGAGTCAGCGCTAAAAAAATACCAAATATTAATAAATCATATTATGAAATAGATGAAATTTTATTTAGGACTCTGACTTGTTAAATTTTATTTTGAATTTATCAAGTCAGAGTCCACGTGATAAATAGAGGCGTTGAATTTATCAAGTGAAGCTCCACATGATAAATAGAGCCATTGAATTTATCAAGTCAGGGTCCACATGATAAATAGAGGCGTTGAATTTATCAAGTGAAGCTCCACATGATAAATAGAGCCATTGAATTTATCAAGTCAGGGTCCACATGATAAATAGAGCCGTTGAATTTATCAAGTGAAGGCTCACATGATAAATAGCAAAAAACTTTATAATATTTTCCACGATTTTAAAATAAAAAGACTGCCAACAAGTTCACTTTAAGTGACTTTGTCGACAGTCTTTTTGTTAATTTTTTAATACATCGTGTGTGCTTTGGTCTTTAGTCATAACATCTTTAACGTAAGGACATACTGGATCGATTACTTTATTTTCAGAACGTGCTTTATCAATTACAGTGTCAACGAGTTTTCTAGCGATACCTTGACCTCTTAAAGATGAATCTACAAATGTATGATCAACTACGAGCGTCTTACCATCTAAATCTTTGTACGTAATTTCTGCATCAAAATCATCTTCTGTTTGACCTACATAAAATTTGTTTGTACCTTGTTTAATTTCCATTGCTAACACACTCCTTATAAATTATTTACCTAATAATTCATCAATTGGTGGTACAACTTGTTTCTTACGTGATACAACACCAGGTAATACTGCAACATTGTTATTTAATTCAGTATTAAACGCTTTAGCAACTGCTTCTTGTTCTTTACCTAAAGCAATTACTGTTGAATCGCTATTTAAGATATCTGTAATAACAAATACGAATAAATCATATTTTTCATTTGCGATAATAGCATTGATTTCATTTTCAACATCTTCTTTTATTTCAAGTACTTCGTTTACATCTACAGTATTAACTTGAGCAATACGAACAACTTTTTCACCCATATTGAATGATTTTGCGTCCATATTTAATAAGAATTCTGGTGTTTTACCTTTAACAGAAGCACCAGCTTTAAGCATTTCTAAACCATATTCTTCTAAATCAGCATTGGCAATTTTAGCTAATGCTTCACTTGCTTTTTTATCTTGTTCTGTACATGTTGGTGATTTAAATAATAAAGTATCAGAAATAATAGCTGAAATCATTAAACCGGCAATTTCAGGTTTAATTTCAATTCCATTTTCTTCATACATTTTTTTTAGGATTGTTGTTGTACAACCAACTGGTTCAGCTCTGTAATATAATGGTGCACCAGTTTCAAAATTGCTTATACGGTGATGGTCAACTACCATTGTAATAGTTGCATCCGTGATGTCATCAGCACTTTGTTGGAATTCATTATGATCGACTAATATAACGTCTTTACCTTTTAAAGGTGTTTCTAATAATGCAGGTGCATCAACTTTGAAATGATCTAATACATATTGTGTTTCATCAGAAATTTCTCCAAGTCTAGCAGCTTGAACATCATTTCCAAGTTCTTTTTGTAAGTCTTCCATAACTAATGCTGAAGCAATAGTGTCTGTGTCAGGATTCTTATGTCCAAATATAAATGTGTTTACCAATGTAAAATCTCCTTTTGCTTTGAATATTCTGTCACTTTATTCTAACACGAACAACATGTCTATTCTACAACTGCGCCTATACTATTTTCAAAATGTGTGAGTGCCCAATCATGTCCAGCTTGATTGAAAGATGCTACACAATTTTTAGGGATTATTATTTTGTAATTAAGATTATAAGCATCAACAGCAGTGTGAAGCACACAAATGTCTGTACAAACACCGACGATTTCAACGGTATCTATTTTTCTTTCTCTTAACAAACTATCTAGGTTAGTACCGAAAAATGCACTATATCTAGTTTTGTCTAACCAAAATACATTTTTAAAATCTTGAATTTCTTCGTATTGAGATTTTAAAGTATTGTATAAATCTCTACCCTCAGTCCCTACAATATTATGAGGCGGAAAGAGTTTAGTTTCAGGATGATAAGGATCGTTTTCATGATGATAATCCATTAAATAAAAAATGGAATCTTGATTTGATTTATATTCTTCTACTTTGTCATAAATGTTTTGTTCGATTTCTTGTCCGGGCTCTCCACATGTCAGTTTCCCATCGGTAGCCACGAAATCATTCGAGTAATCAACAATAATTAATGCTTTTTTCAATGAAAATCCCCCTTATTGTCTATCTTTTAGTTTCAGTGTAATATGATTATAAAGAAAGTATACGCTATATTAAGGTGGTTATGAAGTATGATGAATATCGTTAATGTAAAAAGGTACGGTGCAAAAGGGGAATGTGGACTAACAGATACGATAGGTATCCAATTAGCGTTGCTACAAGTTAAAAAAGGTCCGGTAACTGTTTATATTCCTAAAGGTGTTTACCATATCATTTATGAATTAATTATTTATGAAAATACAACACTTATTCTGCATGATGAAGCAACACTTATAAGAAAATCACCTACAGCAATGTTAAAGAATGGTCATAAATTTAAAAAATACTATGGGTACGATGGTCATGGAAACATAAATATTATCGGTGGAACATTTGATGCAAATGGCCATACAAATAATACTAATAACACTATTATGTCTATAGGCCATGCTAGAAATATTCAAATTCATAATGTTACATTTAAAAATGTTGTTGGTGGACATGCCATTGATGCTTGTGGTTTGGACGGCTTTTATGTTGATGACTGTAAATTTTTAGGATTCCGTGACGACAGTGGAACACGCTTGTTTAGTGAAGCAATCCAAATAGATATACAAACAGAAGGTGCGTTTCCTAAGTTTGGCGCAACTGACGGTACAATAACTAAAAATGTTTTAATTGAAAATTGTTATTTCGGAAACTCAGGAGATCCAAACATGTCAGCATGGAATAGAGCGGTCGGTTCACATGCGAGCATGTATGATGTATTTTATGAGAATATACATATTCACAATAATACATTTGAAGGTTTAGGAGATTTCGCTGTAACACTTTTGAAATCTAAAGAAACATCCGTTACTCATAATACTTTTATTGACTGTGAAGGGGGGATACGCTATTTGGCGGTGCCTACTGGTAAATATTCATTAGATATTAACAAACTTGATAGAGGTGGCCAAGCAGGGTCAACATTGCTCATCGAAAACAATACATTTAAAAATATTAAGTCTAAACAAAGTATACTTATAAAGAGCTATGAAAAAGTGATGAATAAAGATATTTATATATACAATAACCACTTTGATGAGATATCAGACAATATTAAATTTATAAAAGTAACTGATATTTATCTGTTGAACAATAAGAATTTAACGCGCATCGATAAAGATAAGGTAGATAGACTTATACAAATATAAAAGAAGCGGGGATATATAATGTGTCCTAGTAAGTCTGTCGACAAAGTCACTTAAAGTGAACTTGTTGGCAGGCTTTTTTTGCGCACGCTTTCCTCGGGGAAGGTCTGAGCCTCGGTCTCAGCCACTTCCTTCTTCCCGCAGGAGTCGGCGCAAAAATACTGCTATATTTTAGAGAATGTTGCTTGTTTGATCAGTCTTGCAACATACAGGGCTTCTATGTTGCTTGTTTGGTAAGTCTTGCAACATACAGGTCATCTATGTTGCTTGTTTGGTCAGTCTTGCAACATTCTGGCCTTCTATGTTGCTTGTTTGGTAAGTCTTGCAACATACAGGTCATCTATGTTGCTTGTTTGATGAGTCTTGCAACATACAGAGCTTCTATATTTCTTGTTTGGTAAGTCTTGCAACATAGAGCTTGTACTTAAAAGAACAAAGGACTTTAAAAAAGAAAACAGTAGAAATTCAATTTTAAAAATGAATTTCTACTGTTTTTTTTATTTATATATGCTTATCAAAGTTACCTAATACTTTTACGTTAAAGTCTAATGTTTTTAAGATTGTAATAACTTTTTTCATTTCTACGTCATCTGCACTACAATCTGCTTGAACGAAGAAATGATACATCCCAAGTTGCGTCTTTAATGGACGGGACTCTATCCATGATAAGTTAATATTAAATAATGCAAATGTATTCAAAATACTCGCTAGTAAACCTGGTTTATCTTGGTCAGGCGTTACGAGTAAGATGCTATCTGTCGCTTTTTCTACAGGCTTTTCTTGTGCAGATAACACTAAAAATCTCGTTGTGTTATGTGGATAATCTTCTATATTTTGCTGTAATGCAATGACTTGATCATGCGTTGCTTCTAAACCAACCGGTGCAATAGCGCCTGTATGTTCATCTATTTCATCTAAACTTTGTACAGTACTATCTGAATAACGGTATGTAAAGTTATGCTTTTTAATGAATTTAGAAGTTTGATTAATAGCTGGTGCAATTGAAACAACTTCATTGATGTCTTCTAACTTTGTTCCTTTTTTTACATATAGCGAAAACGATATGCTTAAATGTAATTCGTCAATAACATGAATTTTTTGTTCTGTTAATGAGTCTGCGATAATGTTAATTGTTCCTTCGATAGAGTTTTCTATTGGTGCGATTGCAATGTTTTGTGGATCGGATTCGATTGCTTTAACAACTTCATATAAGTTTGATTTCGGTATATATTCTTTTATTTCTTCTCGTTTATATTTTAATGCAGCCATATGTGAAAATGTTCCTAATGGCCCTAAATAATATAACTTCATAAATGACTTCCTTTCTAATGGAATGGACAACCATGTTGTGCTTGCCTATATAAAAAGTTAGGACTCCGCATTTCATTATCATAGCCTTTATGATAATTATGTACAAGTGATGGTGAAAGTGGGGGAGCTAACCAGCTCCATTTACCAGTAACTTTTCTATTAAAACGTTTTTCATTATCTTCGAATTTTTTAAATTGTTTTGATGCATTGTAATGATCCACAATTGAGACACCAGATTGTTTAAATGAATGATAAACTGCATAGTTAAATTCTACTAAAGCGCGATCTCTCCAATAACTAGCTGTTGTTGATGTATTTAAGTCGAATGCTTCAGCTATTTCTTTCAACTTGTTATATCGATACTCGTCTGTAAAATTTCTAACGCCAATTTCAGTTTCCATATACCAACCGTTAAAAGGCGCAGTGTGATAATATAATCCGCCAATTTCTAAATCCATATTAGAAATAATCGGTACTGCATACCATTTTAATTGTAACTTTTCTAAATGTGGAAATTGATCATGTTTGATTGTTACTTCTTTAATTAAGTCATTGGCATAGGTATGATATTTCATTGATTGTTGATTTATGCGATAAATGAGTGGAAGTATATCAAAATCAGTATGCGCGCCTTGCCAATTTAAATGATGTGCAAGGTTAGTCGTATCTATAGACTGAGGGTCTCCTTTATCTTCGTAACCTGCATATCTAATAAGCTGTTCATTCATAATTTCAATATGATTAGAATATATGCTTATCATTGGTTTAATCTTACCATTATTAGTTGCATCATTTATATGATCTTCAATTGAGTTGACGAACTGTTCTTCACTATCAATATGTCTTAAATCTCTTACAGTTAATTTATCCCAAAACAGACGACCTATGCATCTATTAGAATTTCTCCATGCTACTTTAGCACCGTACTCGAGTTCTTCAGTAGTATGTGTATATGTACCTGTTTGATTAATCTCATCTTGTATTTGTTGAATTCGTTTTTGAGTTTGAGTTTTGTCTATATTGAGCTCTTTATTCATAGATATAATAAAAGCAGTCGCTTTATCTAGTAACATATTTACACCTCTATGTACTAGTATAAGCGACTGTTGTCGTTTGACAATATGTAATTTATGACAATATTACCAATTATTGATATCTTTGCGTTCACCTTTAAAATTACCAGATTTTTTATGTCTGTCTTTCAACACTTCTACAACTTCTTCAAACTTCACACCACGATCGTGAAGTAATACGAATAAATGATAAAGTACATCTGCTACTTCATTAGTGAGTTCTAAGTTATCGTGCTTCATAGCAGCTATAACAACTTCGAATGATTCTTCACCATACTTTTTAGTGATTTTATCTATGCCTTCAGTGAGTAAATAGTTAGTATATGAATTTGGATTTTTTGAGTCGACACTTTCTTGGATAGTTGATTCTAAAGATTCTAGAGAAAATGGTTCATCTGTATTAAAACAACTTATTGAACCTGTATGACAAGTTGGACCATCAGGATTGACTTGTAATAAAATCGTGTCTTGGTCACAATCTAATTTTATGTCGGTAACATGTTGAATATGGTTTGATGATTCACCTTTTTTCCATAGACGATCTTTACTTCTTGAATAGAACCAGCAGACTTTTTCCTGAACAGTTAAGTTATAAGCTTCTTGATTCATATATCCAAGCATTAATACTTGTCCTGTTTGGTAATGTTGCAAAATTGCAGGCACTAAACCTTTTGAAAAATCAGGTGTTAATTGACTCATCGTACATTCACTCCTTCATTAGATAAATGTGTTTTGACAGCTTGTATCGTAGTTTCTTTGTCATGGAAAATACTTGCGGCAAGTCCAGCAGATACATCAGTTTCTTTAAATAATTCGACAAAATGTTGGCTGTTACCGCCACCACCTGAGGCGATAACGGGTATGTTAACGAGTTTAGTTATTTCGGTTAATAGCTTATGATCAAAACCTTGTTTGACACCATCGTAATCCATACTCGTTACAAGTAATTCACCTGCACCTAAATTTTCAACTTCTTGTACCCAGTCAAGCGTGCGTTTATTTGTACGTTGTTTACCACCGTGTGTGTAGCAATACCAATCTTGGTGTTCATCTTCCCATTTTGCATCAACAGCTATACAAATACATTGTTTTCCAAACTTGTCACTTGCTTCACGTATAAACTCTGGGTTACGTAAAGCGCTAGAATTTAAAGAGATTTTGTCAGCACCATGATTTAAAAGGCTAGATATATCATCAAGCGTACTAATACCGCCACCTATAGTAAGTGGTATGAATAGTTTAGAAGCTGTTTCAGTAATGATATCCAGCATCATTTGATGTCCGTTCTCTGTTTTAGAAATATCTAAAAACACGAGTTCATCAGCCGCTTCTTTATTATAATATTCAGCCATATCAACTGGATGACCGATATCTCTTAAACCTTTAAATTTCACACCTTTAACAACACGTCCATCTTTAACATCTAAACAGGGGATTATTCTTTTTTTAATCATGAAATACCCTCCCAAAAAGCGTCGGTATTTGCAGCTTTTCCTACTATAGCAGCATGAACATTTAAGTCGTTGAGTTGGTCGATATCCTCTTTGTTTCTTATTCCACCTGATGCAATTATTGGAATAGAAGTTGCTTGTACTAATTTTCCAGTTAATTCAAAGTTCGGTCCAGATAGCTTACCATCTTTAGATATGTCAGTATAAATAATGCCTCCAATAGGTAAATCATCAATTTTTTTAATGAAATCAAAAAGGTTTATACCAGCATCATCAATCCATCCGTTTAGTTTAATTTCTTCAACATATGCATCTACAGATAAATAGATTTTGTTTGGAAATTGATTTGTTACTTGTTTTAACCATTCTAAATCTTGTATGCCTTTTGTTCCAACAATGATATATTCAACGCCTTTATCAAAATAGGATTGAATCGTTTCAATCGTTCTAATACCGCCACCAACTTCAATTGGTAGATGGGTTAAATTAACGAGTTGTTCAATGTAGTCCGCTTCTGTTGGTTGTTGATTTTTCGCACCTATTAAATCGATAACATGAATTCTTGATACTTGCTCATATTTTGAATAAAAAGCGATAGCTTCTTCAGCAGTTCGTGGCATAGATTCCTTTGAATCATATTTACCTTCAGTTAGTCTCACACTTGTTGAATCTATTAAATCAATCGCTGGCCATATTTCAATCATTTATAAACCCCTCTTTCAATGCTTGATCTAGTATTTTAAGTCCGTAGTCACCACTTTTTTCAGGGTGGAATTGAATACCTATAATATTTTTTTGCTGAACAATTGCTGTTATCGGCTGACCATAATCAGCAGTTGCTACTATAGGTAAGTCAGTTGTCACATGATATGAATGTATAAAGTAAACATCACCATCTAAAAGTGGATGTTTGCTTTGCAAAGTGTTCCATCCTAAATGTGGAACAGGATAGGGGCTTTCTATAGGTACGACATTACCTTCAAGAAGACAGAGACCTTTAGCAGAACCTTCCTCACTAAATTCAAATAGAACTTGCATCCCTAAACATATTCCGATAATTCTATGTGTATCTTTTATTTCGTAGAGAACTTTATCTAAACCACTTTTTTGTAATTGTTCCATTGCATCTTTGAAATGGCCGACACCAGGCAATACGACATGCGTACTGTTTTTTATTGTTGTTTCGTCGGATGTTAATTTGGCTTCATAACCTAAATGTAATAGGGCACGTTCAATATTTTTAATATTGCCTAATCCGTAATCAATAATTGCAATCATTATTCAATCACACCCTTAGATGATGGAATACGATCGAAATCATCTTTGCTTAAAGCGATTTTCAAACTTCTTGCGAAAGCTTTAAAGATTGCTTCGATTTCATGGTGTGTGTTTCCACCTCTAATTAAATCTATATGCGTTGTTAATCTAGCATTAATGACAAGTGCTCTAAAAAATTCTTCTACAAGTTCAGTATCAAATGAGCCTACTTTTTCACGAGAAAATGTTGCATTAAAAGATAAGAATGGACGACCACTTATGTCTGTTACGACACGCGCTAACGTTTCATCCATTGGAATATAGAAAGAACCATATCTAGTAAAGGATTTTTTATCTTTAATGGCTTCTAAAAGTAATTGACCGATCACTATGCCAATATCTTCAACTGTATGATGATCATCCACATCAGTATCTCCATCTACATCTATTTTTAAAGTGATGCCACTATGGAAACTAAATAAAGTAAGCATATGATCTAAAAATCCTACGCCCGTATTGATTTGAGATGTTTCATCATTAAATTGTAATTGAATGTTAATATCTGTTTCTTTAGTCGATCTTACTTTTTGATATGTCATATTTTTCTCTCCATTCCTTCACTATTTTCTCAAGTTCTTCTAGTTGTGTTTCAGTTGCTATAGAATAACGTACAGTTTGATTCATGTTCGGTTCGTCATAAAATCTAGGTAAAAATCCATTGTCATGTATAAATCGACCTAAATCTGGAGCTAATTCACCGTATGTCAAAACGAAATTAGTTTTCGATGGGATGACATGAATAATGTCACTCACATTGTTTTTGAATATGTTTCTTAGGTTTTCACATAAATGTCTTTGTCGGTCTAATAGCGATGTTACATAGCTTTTATCATTAAATAATGCTGTTGCTATTTTTAAAGTTAACGTATTTAAAGGATAAGGGTGTGCAATACTATTTAAAGTTTGGATCGTTTTGGCAGTGGAAATCACAATACCAACGCGTAATCCAGCAAGCGCAAATGCCTTACTTAAAGTTCTCATTTGTATGATATGATCTTGCATTTCAATTTCATATGAATCGCCGAAATCTAAATATGCTTCGTCGATAACGAAGTATCCACCGATTTCTTTCATTAATTCAGAAATTTCTTCTAAAAATTCTTTAGGGTATTGGATACCTGACGGATTATGTGGCACACTCATTATAAAAAATGCTGGCTTGATACGTCGTATTTCATGTTTAATTTTTTCAATTGAAAATGTGTAATCTGATTCAGCATCTACATAATGAATAGGGCGATTAATTTGTTGTGCATATGCTGTATACATGAAGAAATCGGGATTTAATGTTAGTACAGGTCCTTCAGGTAAAGCAATCATACATTTTTGAATCCATTCGTCTGAACCATTAGCTGCTGAAACTTGATTAGGTGACAACTGATAATAATGAGCATATGCATTTATAAATGTGTCATATTCTTCATCAGGATAAAAGTTAAAATCTGAATTGGATATAATGTCTTTCAAAATTGTTGTATCCATAGCAGGTATTGGACTTTCATTTTTATTAATTCTAATCATAGTTTACGACTCCTTGTTGTTAGTTAGTCTTACTTCTAATGATTGTTTATGTTGATATAAACCTTCTTCTTCAGCCAATGCAATCGCGCTCGGAGCAATTTCTCGATACGCGTGTTCGTCAAGATGAATAACAGAATGGCTTGTTAAGAAATCATTAACTGTAAGGCCGTTTGAAAATCTTGCTGTTTGATCAGTTGGTAATACGTGGCTTGGACCTGCAGCATAATCCCCAATTGCTTCAGGTGAGTATTGTCCTAAAAACATTGCGCCAACATATTTGATCTTTCCAACGTATATACTAGGTTCCGCCGTTTGAATTGATAAATGTTCTGGTGCAATATAATTTATGACATCAATCGTTTCATTAATATCAGCCGTTAAAATAGAGTAGTGATAATTTTTAATACTCTTTTCAATAATATTTTTTCTCGGTGCTTGATCAATCGCTTGTTGCAGCTTTTGACTCACTTTCGTTAAGAATGATTGATCGGTTGATAATAGGAAAGTTCGGGCTTGTTCATCATGTTCTGCCTGAGCTAAAATATCTTGAATAATATAATCTACATTTGAATGTTCATCTGCAATTAATGCAATTTCACTTGGACCAGCAATTTGGTCAATACCCACAACTCCATAAAGTAATTGCTTACTAAGAGATACAAACTGATTACCAGGACCAACTATTTTATCAACTTTAGGTATAGATTCAGTACCGTATGCAAGTGCAGCAATACTTTGCGCGCCGCCAACTTGGAATACACGGTTAACCCCCGTTATATGACAAGCTGCTAATATTGCAGGATCAATACCGTCTTTTTGTGGTGGGGTAACGACAATGATTTCTTTAACATTGGCTACTTTTGCAAGTGTAGCTGTCATTAAAACTGTTGAAGGATAGCTGGCTTTACCACCAGGAACATAAATACCAACTTTTTCAATAGGGTGATAGAGTTGATAAGTTTGCCCAGTTGTTACATTGTCGTGTTTTATTTTTTGTTGGAAATTTTTAATTTGTTCGTGACTTTTTTCGAGTGCAGACTTTAGTTCATAAGAAATAAGGTTAATACTATTTTTAATTTCTTGTTGTGGCACTTCTAGTTGATCTAAATCGACATTGTCGAACTTTTGATTATATTTAAAAATTGCATGATCTTTATTTTCTTTTACATCTTGAATAATATTTTTAACACTTTCTGTATTACGATCATCAGTCTGTCTGTCTTGTTCAAATTGCTCTATAAATTGTGTTTTAGATAGCATTAATAGACACCCCAATTTCTTCTATAAATGATTCAATAACATTAGATTTACTAAAGAAAGCATGTTTGTTTGTAATTAACTTTGCATTTATATCTCCGATAGATTCTTTCTCTACAAGTCCATTAGATTTCAATGTTGTACCCGTTTGGACAATGTCTACTATCGCATCAACCATGTTAACGACAGCAGCTAATTCTACAGAACCTGATAGCGGGATAATTGAAACATCTTGTCCTTTATTTTTAAAATAAGCTTTAGTTGTTTTAACATAAGTTGTAGCAATTTTGTTGTATTCAGTAACATCTGGTTTGCTCGCAACTGCAAAATGACAAAATCCGAAAGGTAAATCAACTAAGTTGTTAACGTTGAGTTTATCTTTTTCATCAAGTACATCACTACCTGTTATACCGATATCAGCAATGCCTTGTTCAACATAAGTTGGTACATCATTACCTTTAACTAAAATGAATCTTACATTTTCAACTTGAATTTGTAGTTTGCGTTCTCTTTTATTTAGAGCTTCTGCCCATTTTGAATTTCCATTTGAGTCAATAAATTTAATAAAATCTTTTAATAGACGACCTTTACTA
The DNA here is from genome assembly GCF_022387115.1 of Mammaliicoccus sp. F-M27. Taxonomy (NCBI): domain Bacteria; kingdom Bacillati; phylum Bacillota; class Bacilli; order Caryophanales; family Staphylococcaceae; genus Mammaliicoccus; species Mammaliicoccus sp. F-M27. The sequence continues at coordinate 75,767 of NZ_JAJNIE010000007.1, forward strand.
AGCGCTACTGTTAACATAATGACCTCCTAATTTAATTGGATACCGAATCCGAATCCTTCTAAAGTGCCATTATAATGACCACCTGAAGCAATAGGGTTGCGATTGTTATTTTGATAAAGCTGTATAAAACTACCAACGTAATATGATTTTGGTGGCATTGTTGTAATATCTAAATGAATATGGTTAATGCCGGACTCTTCAAGTGCAGCTTTCCAATATAGTAATGATTTATATGTCGGATGTTCAGTATCAGCAATTGTTGTTAAGAAATCCAATTGTTGATGTGTAGGTGTTTTTAGTAGTTGAACTAAAGTATGGTTTTGCGTGAGCAATTTAGAAATTTTTGAAATGTTTCTTTCACTAATTGCTTGGAACAATTCTTCTGTTTGTTCCTCTTTAGGTAATAAAAGGTCAAATAGTTGATAATGTCCGATAACAGCAAAATCAACGTTAAGCTCAAGTTCGTTTTGAATGAAATCATGAATATATTGATAACATTGCAACATATCGTTTCTATTAGGATTAAATATCTCGACACCTAAGTTAGTATATATTTGTTCATTAATTGAAATAGGACCAGCGTATGTAACGCGCGAAGCTTTTAAATGATATTCACGACTGTAATGTTGAATTTGATCAGTCCAATCATTTCTTAAACTATAAAAAGCATCACCATTTTTCCAAATACTTCTCGTATCAAGACTGTTTAAATCATCTTGATTCAATTGTTTCCATTGTAATTTTTCAATGAAGTTCATATCGATAACTTCAAAATCTTTAGCACTAAAATATTTTAAGAAACTAAGTTCCTTTTCTTTCTTATTAATTACATCATCTCTATATTTTACATAATCCATATTATAAACCTCGCTTTTACTCTCTACCGAGTTAAAGTATTTATTTAATTATAAGTGATACTATAACACGCTTAAAGAAACTTATCAATTGAAAGTTCTGAATATTTAAATTATCAAACAATTGGATGTAAAGAACAAGTGATAGGGGTGAAGAAGATGCAAAAGCTTTTTAATTTAAAGAAATAAAGATTCTGGGATATAAATGTCCTAAACTATAATGATTTTGTAAAGTGCATGCTTGCCTGTGTTTGCTTTATGAATATGGCTCGAGCCTGTAGTCTCTCACACATACTATTCCCCCGGGCGTCAGCACTTTACAAAATCAAAAATATAAAAATCCCCCAATCCGAAAATAATTCCAACGGATTGGGGGATTTATTTTTAGTTGGGATTTATGTCCCAGAATATGTACTGAACCCTAAAATATGAACTTTTTTAGTAAACTATTTGAATGAAACATGTAAAAAAGACAAAAAAATAAACCAAACGTTTGTCCGCGTTTGGTTAGTTCGTCATTTATTCTACTTGCTGTGGTGTTTTATGCACTAAGAGTAATAGGAAAACAATAAATACAAATGCTGCAATCATTGTAAAGAATATCGTGCCGTCTGATAGTTGAATAATGGTTCCACCTAGCATTGGTCCAATCATGCTACCTACACTAAATGACATGGCGATCATTAAATTTCCTGCCGGTAAATTATGTTTTGGTGTTAAGTCTGTCATAAAACTTACACCTAAACCATAAAATGATCCGGTAAAGAGTCCTGCTACTAAAAATAAGGCCATCATTACAAAGGTAGTCGTTGGTAAAAAGTCGCCTAACATGAAAATGATGCTACCTATTAAGGTTAAAAATGTTAATACTTTTTTTCTACCGTGTATATCGCTAAACATACCTATTGGTACTTGGAATAGTATTGCACCTAAACTAAATGCTGGTAATATGAGCGTGATACTTGTTACATCCAGTCCATTTCTCAAACCAAAAATTGGAAAGTTACTATGCAGTCCGGCTTCAAATAATCCATATAGTAATGGAAACATGAAAGCTATCCAAGAAGTTTTTATAACATCACCGAAGTTTCTCAATGTATTGATCATATTGATTGGTCGTACATTCGATGAAGGAAATTCATTATGAATTAACAATACTAATGAAATAGTTATAATAGAGAGAATTGCTGAAATTATAAATGGCAATATTTCTGATACATCAACGAGTTTAGCTAATAATGGTCCAAGCATAAATCCTGCCGAGAAACTGAATCCGTATACTGAAATGGTTCTGCCTAGTTTATCTTTTGGTGTAATGTGTGTTAACCATGTTTGTGTACTAAAATGTAACATGTTATCACCAACACCAATTAGTAGCCTTAAAATAAACCATATGGATAAAGTTTTTAATGTAGGGAATAACAATAGTGATAACGCAACAATTGCACCGCCGATTAAAATCATATATTTAAATCCGGATTTGCGTACGAGACCTTCAATAAAGAAGGAAGAAAGAAATACACCAATGTATAGTGATGTTGCATGTATACCGCTTAAGGAACTTGAAATACCGTTACGTTCAAATATTACTGAGATTAATGGTAAAAGCATTCCTTGTGAGAAACCAGAGACAGCTACAATAATTGAAAGTATAATAAATAATTTTTTGAATGAAGAATTTTTCATTTGTTAGCCTCCCACCAAATTTTGCATCTTTAGTATTTTATCACAGAGGTAAATGACTTGATATATTTAAGTTGATTTTTAAAATTAATTTTAAAAAGTATGATAAAATAATATAAAATTATATAACCTGAGGAGTATTGAATAATGTATAAATACGAAGACGATAGTTTAATGTTACACACAGATTTATATCAAATCAATATGGGCGAAACTTATTGGAATGATGGGATTCATGAACGTACAGCTATATTTGATTTATATTTTAGAAGTATGCCATTTAATAGTGGGTATGCTATTTTTAGTGGATTAGAAAGAATCGTACAATTTATAGAAAACTTCAAATTTACGGATACAGATATTGAGTATTTGAGAGAAGTTGGATATCAAGATGACTATTTAGATTATTTAAAAGCTTTACGTTTTACAGGTAACATTAGAGGAATGAAAGAAGGAGAATTATGCTTTAATAATGAACCGCTTATTAGAGTTGAAGCACCGTTAATTCAAGCTCAACTTGTTGAGACCGCACTTTTAAATATCGTGAATTTCCAAACTTTAATTGCAACTAAAGCAAGTAGAATAAAGCAAGTCGTGCGCGATGAAATCGTGATGGAATTTGGTACAAGAAGAGCTCAAGAAATGGATGCTGCAATATGGGGAGCTAGAGCAGCAGTCATTGGTGGTTTTGACTCAACGAGTAATGTAAGAGCAGGTAAATTGTTTGGTATTCCTATTTCAGGAACACATGCGCATTCAATGGTTCAAACGTATGATGATGAATATCTGGCTTTCAAAAAATATGCTGAAAGACACAAAAATTGTGTGTTCTTAGTAGATACATTCCATACTCTAAAATCTGGGGTTCCTAATGCTATCAGAGTTGCGAAAGAATTAGGTGACAAAATTAATTTTGTCGGTATACGTCTAGACTCAGGTGATATTGCGTATTTATCTAAAGAAGCGAGAAGAATGTTAGATGAAGCGGGATTAGAAGATGCTAAAATCTTTGCTTCAAATGATTTAGATGAAGAAACAATCACAAGTTTGAAAGCGCAAGGAGCAAAAGTGACTGCCTGGGGTGTTGGAACGAAACTTATTACTGCATATGATCAACCAGCACTTGGTGCAGTTTATAAACTTGTGGCAATTGAAGATGAGAATGGTGAACTGTCTGACCGCATTAAAATTTCTAACAATGCTGAAAAAGTAACAACTCCTGGTAAGAAAAATGTCTACAGAATAATCAATACGAAGACGAATAAATCTGAAGGAGATTACATCACGTTAGAAAATGAAAAACCGAACGAGGAAGAACGTTTAAAAATGTTTCATCCCGTGCATACTTATAAAATGAAATATATTAAAAACTTTAAAGCCGTTGATTTACATCACGATATCTTTACAAATGGAAAGCTTGTTTATACATTGCCAGGAATTAATGATATTAAGCAATTTGCTTTTGATAATCTTGATATATTATGGGAAGAAAACAAACGTTATTTAAATCCAGAAGAGTATCCGGTAGACTTAAGTAAAGCTTGTTGGGATAATAAGAATAAGAAGATATTTGAAGTGGCAGAAAGAGTTGCAGACGCTATAAAGGATGTGGAATAGTAATGAGAGATTTACAATCAATCATAGTTAAAGAAATGAATGTAAAACAAAATATCGACCCTAAAAAAGAATTTGAAGAAATTAAGCATTTTTTAAAATCTTATGTAAAAGCTCATAGTTTTGTAAAATCTTTAGTATTAGGTATTTCTGGTGGTCAAGATTCTACATTGCTTGGAAAAATAGCACAGTTAACGGTTGATGAACTCAATGCAGAAGAAAATGGTGAATATCAATTTATGGCTGTGAGATTACCTTATGGTGAACAGTTTGATGAACAAGATACACAAGATGCGTTAGATTTTATTAATCCTAGCAAACGCATAACAGTTAATATCAAACCAGCTGTTCAAGCGAGTATACAATCGTTAAATGAAGCGGGCATAGAACTGACAGACTTCCAAAAAGGAAACGAAAAAGCTAGAGAACGTATGAAAGTTCAATATTCAATCGCTTCTGCACATAGTGGTATCGTATTAGGAACTGATCATTCAGCAGAAAATATAACAGGGTTCTATACTAAGTTCGGTGATGGCGCTTGTGATATTGCACCTTTATTTGGCTTGAATAAGAGACAAGGTAAAGCCATCTTGAAATATTTAGATGGACCAGATCATTTAATTAATAAAGTACCAACTGCTGATTTAGAAGAAGATAAACCAGCTCTACCTGATGAAGAAGCTTTAGGCGTAACATATGATTCGATTGATGACTTCTTAGAAGGTAAAAAAGTAAGTGAAAAAGATCAAGAAATTATTCAAAATCATTATGTAAGAAATGCACACAAAAGAGAAATGCCTTATACACGATATACATGGCCAAAATAATGCGTGACTTTCATAAGTTTCACTGATAAAATGATTCCAGTATTTTAATTAATGGAGGGGTTGCATGTCAGCTATATTAGATAATCCGTGGCTAATGGTACTGTCTATATTTGTCATTAATATAGTATATGTATCTTGCTTAACAATGAGAACGATTTTAACACTAAAAGGATATCGATATATAGCCGCTACTGTAAGTGTACTTGAAGTAGTCGTTTATGTAATCGGATTAGGTTTAGTAATAAATAGTCTTGATCAAATTCAAAATATTTTAGCTTATGCACTTGGTTTTGCAACAGGTATTATTGTAGGCATGAAGATAGAAGAGAAGATTGCATTAGGCTATATCGTCGTGAATGTTACAACTGCGGAGTACGAAACAGATTTACCGAGAAAATTGAGAGACTTAGGATATGGTGTTACACATTATGTTGCTAAAGGTAGAGATGGAGATCGACTTGTTATGCAAATATTAACACCACGTAGATTTGAATTTAAGTTAATGGACACAATTAAACAATTAGATTCAAAAGCTTTTGTTATCGCGTATGAACCGAAGAATATCCATGGAGGATTCTGGGTTAAAGGCGTACGCAGTAAAAAATTAAAGGCGTATGATACTGATGAAGTTTAGAGTAGAAGAAAACGAAACGATAGAAATGTGTCTTCAAAGAATGAAAGATCAAGGTTACACACCTGTAAAAAGATTTGAGAAGCCAGTGTTTATCGAAAAGAAAAACGGAGACATTGAAGTTCTTAAACAAGAAATACAATTTGTAGGTAAAAAAATTCAAGAATAAATAATTAATGAACCTAGAATAAAATATCTAGATATAAGCTACCAATAAAGCGATGACTTTGTTGGTAGCTTTTTTTATACATAGTTTCTCTCATTGTTGTTCACAACAATCGTTATAAGATGAATTTTAGATATATTTGTGACGATAAAAAATAAGTCATGTTATTTCTACTTTCAATTTATTATCCGACTGTTACAATATATAATGAAAGAGAAAGAAATTAAATATTCTAATCACGAACTTTATTTAACTTTTTATAAATAATGTACGTGTTACAAAATGTTTGTTATACTGTAAATGACTAAAAAATGATAGGAGAATTTATCAATGATTGAACGTTATTCTAGAGAAGAAATGGCTAATATTTGGACTGAACAAAATCGTTTTGAAGCATGGTTAGAAGTTGAAATACTAGCGTGTGAAGCATGGAGCAAGTTAGGACATATTCCTGCTGAGGATGTTAAACTAATAAGACAAAATGCTAAAGTCGACGTTGATAGAGCTAAAGAAATTGAACAAGAGACTCGTCATGATGTTGTGGCATTTACTAGACAAGTATCTGAAACATTAGGTGAAGAACGTAAATGGGTTCATTACGGTTTAACATCAACGGATGTAGTAGATACTGCACTTAGTTATGTAGTTAAACAAGCTAATGAAATTATCGAAAAAGATTTAGAAAGATTTTTAGAAGTATTGAAAAATAAAGCAATCGAACATAAAACGACTTTAATGATGGGAAGAACACATGGTGTACATGCTGAACCAACAACATTTGGTATAAAAATGGCGCTTTGGTACACTGAAATGAAACGTAATTTAGAAAGATTTAAACGAGTACGCGAAGAAATTGAAGTAGGTAAAATGAGTGGAGCAGTTGGTACTTTTGCGAATATTCCTCCTGAAATTGAAGAGCATGTATGTAAGGAGTTAGGTTTGGATTATGCACCAGTTTCTACTCAAACATTACAACGTGATCGTCACGCTTATTACATTGCAACATTAGGATTAATTGCAACGTCTATTGAAAAATTTGCGGTAGAGGTACGTAGTTTACAAAAAACTGAAACACGTGAAGTAGAAGAAGCGTTTGCTAAAGGTCAAAAGGGATCATCAGCTATGCCTCATAAACGTAATCCAATTGGTTCTGAGAATGTAACAGGTTTAGCACGTGTTATTAGAGGCTATGTGACGACTGCATATGAAAATGTACCGTTATGGCATGAAAGAGATATCTCACACTCATCTGCAGAGAGAATTATGTTACCTGATGTTACAATCGCTTTAGATTATGCTTTAAATAGATTTACTAATATTATTGATAAATTAACAGTATATCCTGAAAATATGAAACGTAATATAGATAAAACATTTGGTCTTATTTATTCACAACGTGTTATGTTAACACTTATTAATAAAGGAATGGTAAGAGAAGAAGCATATGATATCGTTCAACCAAAAGCGATGGAATCTTGGGAAACACAGACGCCATTTAGAACTTTAGTAGAACAAGATGATAAAATCACGAACTTGTTAAGTGCTTCTGAATTAGATAAATGTTTCGATGAAAACCATCACTTAAATCAAGTAGATACTATATTTAAAAGAGCGGGTATTGAATAAGATTCTTTATACTGTACTTTAATAGGTTAGTGCGTTAAAATGCAATTAATGAACTTATAATAAACAGGGGTTGATTTTTTGCAAATCGAAAAATTAAGAGGTAAAGCTTTAGACGAACTTTTTGATGCGATACTAACATTAGAAACTAGAGAAGAATGTTATCAATTTTTTGATGATATTTGTACAGTAAATGAATTGCAGTCATTCTCACAACGATTACAAGTTGCTAAGATGATTAAACAAGGATATACCTATGCTCATATCGAGAAAGAATCTGGCGCATCAACGGCAACTATTTCTCGAGTTAAACGTTCATTACAATGGGGTAATGATGCATACACAATGATTCTTGAAAGAATGAATATAGATTTCGAAAAATAAATAATATGAATATTTTATAACAGGCTAGAGTGTTAAACTCAGCCTGTTATTTATTTTTGATTAATTGTTAAAATAGTAATATAATATTGAAATTCAGACAATAAGGAGCGTTACACATGAAGAAACTATTTTTAATTGTTGGAATATCTTCTATAGTGTTAAGTGCATGTGGCGTGCAAAATGATACACGCAATCAATCCAATACGGAAGATAAGTCATCTACAGAAAAAGAAAAACATCAAAATAATGAAAACAATCATGATAATGAAAAACGTAGCCAACATGATATCACAAAGAAAGATGGTATTACGTATGTTGATGGCCATGTCTTTGCAAATAAGAAAGTTGATTTACCGAGCGATTATGCACCAGGTGAAAATAGCACAGCTAGAAAGCAATTGAATAGTTTGATACAAGATGCGAGAAATAAAGGATTAGATTTGGTATTTAGAAGCGGATATCGATCATATGATGAACAGGATCAATTATATAAAGATTATGTAGCTAGAGATGGAGAAGAAGCTGCCAACCAATATAGTGCAAAACCGGGTCAATCAGAACATCAAACTGGTTTATCATTTGATGTTGGATCTGATACAGCGACAGATGATTTTAGAACATCATTTGGCAAAACTGATGAAGGTATGTGGATTAAAGAACATGCACATGAATATGGATTTATTGTGAGATATCCAAAAGGGAAAGAGAAAATCACGGGCTATCAATATGAACCATGGCATTTAAAATATGTAGGTAAAGATTTAGCTAACACGATATATAAACAAAATACAACATTAGAAGAGTACTTTAATTATGGTAAGTAAGAAGCGATAAGTTTCGCTTCTTTTTTATGTAAATTATCCTATTTCATTTCGGAATTCAAAGGTAAAAATGCTATAATTAATCTTATGATAATTAAAGGAGTTTAACTATGTACGATATAAAGTTGTGGAGACATGTGTTCAAATTAGATCCAGCTAAATCCATTACAGATGAGGATTTAATGAAAGTATGTGAATCTGGTACTGACGCTATTGTAATTGGTGGTACGGATGATGTTACTGAAGATAATGTCTTGAATTTGATGAGTCGTGTTAGACGTTATCCACTACCTTGTGCTTTAGAGATATCTAATATAGAAAGTGTTGTTCCAGGGTTTGATTTTTATTTTGTACCGAGTGTATTGAATAGTAATAATGTTAACTATCACAATGGATTACTTCAACAAGCTGTTAAGAAATATGGTTATATGATGGATTTTGATGAAATATTTCTAGAAGGTTATGTTGTTATGAATGAGAAAAGTAAAGTTGCACAATTGACTGAAGCTCGAACGGATCTGGATGTTGAAGATTTAATCAGTTACGCAAGAATGGTCGATAAGTTATATCATTTGCCGATATTTTATTTAGAATATAGCGGAAAATATGGTGATGTTGAAGAACTTAAAGAAGTGAAAGAACATTTGGAACATGCTCAGTTAATATATGGTGGCGGCATTAACAACTTAGAAAAGGCTAAAGAGATGGCAGAATATGCTGATACAATTGTTGTTGGCAATGTTATATATGAAGATTTGAAACAAGCTTTACAAACTGTAAAAGTAAAACAATAAAGGAAGGTTTTTATGAACGCATTGTTAGATAGAATGAATGACGAACAAAAACAAGCAGTCAAAACAACGCAAGGTCCATTACTTATTATGGCAGGTGCTGGTAGTGGTAAGACGAGAGTATTAACACATAGAATTGCGTATTTATTAGGTGAGAAAGATGTTTCTCCTTACAATGTTTTGGCTATCACATTTACGAATAAAGCGGCTAAAGAAATGAAAGAAAGAATTAGTCATTTAGTTGGTCCTGAAGCTGAAAGTATTTGGATATCAACATTCCACTCAATGTGTGTAAGAATCTTAAGACGCGACATTGATCGTATAGGGATTGAAAGAAACTTTACGATAATAGATCCTACCGACCAAAAATCAGTGATTAAAGAAATTTTAAAGAAGGAAAATATAGATAGTAAAAAGTATGAACCTAGAACGTTTATAGGGGCTATATCTAATTTAAAAAATGAATTAAAAACTGCTGAAGACGCTGAAAAAGAAGCGAATGATTTTTATGCAATGATGGTTGCACGCGTTTATAAAGGTTATCAAGATAAATTATTACGAAACCATGCGCTAGACTTTGATGATTTAATTATGATGACGATTCAATTGTTCAACCGTGTACCCGAGGTATTGGAATTTTATCAAAATAAATTTCAATATATTCATGTTGATGAATATCAAGATACGAACAAAGCACAATATACACTTGTAAATTTATTAGCAAGTAAATTTAAAAACATTTGTGTAGTAGGTGACTCTGACCAATCTATTTATGGTTGGAGAGGTGCAGATATTAAAAATATTCTATCTTTTGAAGAAGATTATCCAAATGCACAAACGATTTTTCTAGAACGTAATTATAGATCTACAAAAACGATCTTAACAGCAGCCAATGAAGTGATACGAAATAATTCAGAGCGTAAACCAAAAGCTTTATGGACTGATAACACTTCTGGTGAAAAGATTAAATATTATGAGGCTACAACAGAAAGAGACGAAGCAGAATATGTAATTCGTGAAATATTAAAGAAAAAGCAAGAAGGTTACAACAATCAAGATATTGCTATTTTATATAGAACAAATGCACAATCTCGTGTACTTGAAGAGACGTTCTTAAAATCGAATATTCCATATACGATGGTCGGCGGTACAAAGTTCTATGATCGAAAAGAAATCAAAGACATTCTTAGTTATTTGAGATTAGTTTCTAATAGCAATGATGATATCAGTTTCGAAAGAATTATTAATATACCTAAACGTGGAATAGGACCAACTTCAGTTCAAAAAATTGCTCAATATGCGGCGATGAATAACTTGAGTTACTTCGATGCGTTAGGTGAAGTTGATTTTATTGGATTATCTAAAAAAGTCACGCAAGAAGGTGCTGACTTTTATGAAATGATGAACAATTTCATGCAACAACAAGAATTTTTAACGATTACTGAACTTGTTGAACAGATTCTTGATAAATCTGGATATAGACAAATGTTAGAAAATGAACAAACAATTGAATCTCAAAGTAGACTTGAGAATATAGACGAATTCTTATCAGTACCTAGAGATTATGAGAAGAATACACCTATAGAGGAACAATCACTGATGAACTTCTTAACGGACTTATCATTAGTTGCTGATGTTGATAATGCAGATTTAGAAGCAGGCGTGACGTTGATGACTATGCACTCAGCTAAAGGATTAGAGTTCAAAGTTGTCTTCATCATTGGTATGGAAGAAAGCATTTTCCCTCACTTTAGAAGTTTACAATCAGGCGAGGAACATGAAATGGAAGAAGAACGTAGAATTGCATATGTTGCTATAACGCGTGCTGAACAAGAACTACATTTATCTCATGCAACTACTCGTACATTGTTTGGTAGGTCTCAAGCTAATTTGAAATCTAGATTCTTAAAAGAAATTCCAGAAGATCTATTAGATGGTGTTAAACCAAAATCTTCATTTAAATCTCAGCAAACTTCTACACCGAAACGCGGATTTGCTGGACGTATGAATACACAACAAAAACCTGCAACATCTTGGAATGTTGGTGATAAAGTTACGCATAAATCATGGGGAGAAGGTATGGTTAGTGCGGTGAATGACAAGAATGGTTCAGTTGAGTTAGATATTATATTTAAAAAAGAAGGACCAAAACGTTTATTAGCTCAATTTGCACCAATTGAGAAAAAGGGAGAGTAAACTATGGATGGATTAAAGACAAGAATTGATGAACTTCATCAATTGTTACATCGTTATAATCACGAATATCATGTATTAGATAATCCAACTGTACCTGATAGTGAATACGATAAATTACTACATGAATTAATTTCTATAGAAGAACAATATCCTGAACTTAAGACGCCTGATTCACCAACTGTTAGAGTTGGTGGGGCGCCGTTATCTCAATTTGAGAAAATAAATCATGACACACCTATGTTGTCTTTAGGTAATGCTTTTAACGAAGAAGATTTAAAAAAGTTTGATCAAAGAGTAAGAGAGAAAGTCAGTAATGTTCGCTATACATGTGAATTGAAAATTGATGGTCTTGCTGTTTCATTAAAGTATGTTGATGGACGTTTTGTACAAGGTTTAACACGTGGAGATGGTACAACAGGCGAAAACATCACAGAAAACTTAAAAACGATTCATGCTATTCCATTAACAATTAAAGAACCACTTTCAATAGAAGTACGTGGTGAGGCTTATATGCCTAGAAAATCATTTATGTCTTTAAATGAAATTAAAGAACAAAATGGTGAACAACTTTTTGCAAATCCGAGGAATGCTGCTGCAGGTTCGTTAAGACAGCTCGATTCAAAATTAACAGCAAAGAGAAAGCTTGATATATTCTTATATAGTGTAAATGATTTAACAGAAATTGAAGCGGCTAGCCAATCTGAAGCATTGAATAATCTAGATGAACTCGGCTTCAAAACTAACAAAGAAAGAGAAACCTTTGATGATATAGAAGGTGTACTATCTTTCATAAATAAATGGACTGAACAAAGAAATGAATTATCTTATGATATTGACGGCATCGTCATTAAAGTAGATGATTTAAGCCAACAAGAAGAACTTGGTTTTACACAAAAATCACCGAGATGGGCAATTGCATATAAATTCCCGGCAGAAGAAGTATTAACTACTTTAAAGGACATTGAGTTAAGTATTGGTAGAACGGGTGTCGTAACACCAACAGCAATATTAGAGCCTGTTAAAGTAGCTGGGACAACTGTATCAAGAGCATCTTTACATAACGAAGACTTAATACATGAAAAAGATATCCGTATCGGCGACAAAGTCATCATCAAAAAAGCAGGTGACATCATACCGGAAGTCGTTAGAAGTATCGCTGAAGATAGAAATGAAGATAGTGAAGTTTATCATATGCCTACGCATTGCCCAAGCTGTGAACATGAGCTAGTAAGAATTGAAGGAGAAGTAGCTTTAAGATGTATTAATCCTAAATGCCGAGCTCAACTCGTTGAAGGCATGATTCATTTTGTTTCTAGACAAGCTATGAATATTGATGGACTAGGTGATAAAATAATAGAACAGCTTTATCAAAATGATAAAATTAAAGATGTAGCTGATTTATATTATTTAACAGCAGAAGATTTATTACCTTTAGAAAGAATGGGCGAGAAAAAAGTTCATAATTTATTAACAGCTATCGAAGCATCAAAAGAAAAATCGCTTGAACATTTACTGTTTGGTTTAGGTGTTAGACATCTTGGAACGAAAGCAAGTCGTGTCATATCTGAACAATACGAATCCATTGATCGATTGTTCGAAGTGACCATTGATGATTTAATTTTAATACCTGATGTAGGACATAAGATGGCTCAATCACTTGTTACTTATATGGAAAATGAAGATATTAAAGTATTAATTGATAAGTTAAAACAGAAAAATGTTAATATGACTTATAAAGGTATTAAGCAATCTGATATAGAAGGACATCCTGATTTTAGTGGAAAAACTTTCGTGTTAACTGGTAAAATGACAGAGATGGCAAGACCTGAAGCTACAAAAATCATTCAATCGCTAGGCGCAAAAGTAACAGGAAGTGTGACGAAAAATACAGATGTCGTTATTGCTGGTGAAGATGCAGGTTCCAAGCTAGAAAAAGCTGAGAAATTAAACATTGAAGTTTGGACAGAAGAAGATTGGTTAAACAAATATCGTAATATCAATGAATAGAGGTTAAAGATATGAAAAAAGGATTTCTTATTTTAGCGTCTGTAATAATGCTTACAGCATGTTCATCAGATACTACTCAAAAAGACAATCAAGAAAAGTCTGATAAGGAAAAAGAGCAAACAAAACAAATATCTACAGGTATGCAAATTTCTAGTGACTATTACCGTACGTTACTACCATTTAAAGTAAGTGCAGCTAGAGGTTTAACACAAGACAATATGATTTCTAGCTATAACAGTGAAGCATTCGAAAGTGGTTTACTAGATATCAGTAAACAAACATTTTCGCCAGATGATTACTTATATAGAGATGGTCAATTTTTAGATAAAGATACAGTGAGAGCATATTTAGCGCCTAAATATACTAAAGCAGAAATTAAAGCCATGAGTGATGAAGAGAAAGAACAAAGTAAGGCAGGGGAAAATTTAGGTTTAAACCCAACTCATAATGGCGAAACAGATCCTGAAAAGATAGCTGAAAATTCACCTACATACTTATCTCATATAATCGAACAAGATTATTTCACAGAAAGTGATGCTAAAAAGCAAAAAATTTCTGGAATGACAATTGGTCTAGCGATGAATAGTGAATACGTTTATCAAAAAGAAGACTATGGTGAAACGTATACTAAAAAGTTAGATTCTAAAGAAGTTGAGAAAAAAGGTAAAGAGATGGCTGAAGAAATATTGTCTCGTTTACGTGTGAGAGATGATTTGAAAAACGTTCCTATTAACTTTGCGATATTTATACAATCAGGTGAAGGTGACATTAAACCTGGTAAATTCATAGCTCATGCTTCTAGTGAAGGTGGCAAAAGAACAGTGAAGAATTGGGAAAAAGTTAACCAAAAACATGTCACAATTCCATCTTCAGAAGCATCAGATTTAGATGAAAATTTAAATTCGAACTTTGAACAGTTTAACCAAGACTTACAAAAATATTTCCCTAACTTCACACAAGCTGTTGGTACAGGTAAATTTGATGATGATAAACTAACAGATCTTGAAATTAAAGTTCCGCTTGATTATTACGGGAAAGCTGAAGTAATAGGGGTTACACAATATGTAGCTGATTTATCTCAGAAGTATTTCAAAGGTGTAGATGATCTTGAAATATCCATTGTTGATGGGGAAGAACCACAAGCTTTAATTACAAAAACTAAAGATGATGATGAACCCGAAATTCATATTTATAAATAAGCATCATAAAAAGGGTCTGGACATTAACATTCCTAGTTAACATAAAAGAGCGTAAATTCTTCGAAAAATAAGAATTTACGCTCTTTTTATTATAATTTTTATACATACAGACCATCTATGTTGCTTGTTTAGTAAGTCTTGCAACATTCGGACCATCTATGTTGCTTGTTTAGTAAGTCTTGCAACATTCGGAGCTTCTATGTTGCTTGTTTAGTAAGTCTTGCAACATTCGGAGCTTCTATGTTGCTTGTTTGATGAGTCTTGCAACATACGGACGTTCTATGTAGCTTGTTTAGTAAGTCTTGCAACATTCAGACCTTCTATGTAGCTTGTTTGTTAAGTCTTGCAACATTTAGTATGTACTTAAAAGAACAAACGAAAAAATATAAGAAAAATGAATATTCCTTACGATTTTGTGAAGTGCTGACGCCCGGGGGAATAGTATGAGTGAGAGACTACAGGCTCGAACCATACCCCTAGGCAAGCATGCACGAACAAAATCGAATATTTCACTAGAATATTTTATAAAAAATAACAACTCATTTCTAGCTGAATAAATCAGTGAAATGAGTTGTTATTTATTTTGAGTTGGGGTTTATATCCCAAGCACTTTATTTAATTAGTCTTCTTTTAAAATTTGTTTCATACGATCTAAACTAGCAATAACATCTTTAGAAGGTTTTTTAGTAAATGAACTTACTACAATAGTAACAACAACATTCGTTAAGAAACCTGGAATGATTTCATATAGTTCGAAAATGCCGCCATGATCTTTCATCATAATCCAGAATAATACAACGATAGATGAAGTCACCATACCTGCAATAGCACCATTCTTACTTAAACCTTTCCAATATAATGACATTAATACTAGTGGACCAAATGCAGCACCAAATCCTGCCCATGCATTACCAACAAGGTTAAGAATTGTGTCGTTCGGCGTCCAAGCTAGCAATATAGCTACGATCGCAACTACTAATACTGCAAATCTACCTACCATAACAAATTCTTTATCTCTATCTGGTGCAAAACCTCTTTTTTTAGTTATAATTCTGTAGAAGTCTTGTGTTAAAGCACTTGATGTTACTAATAATTGAGAAGATATTGTGCTCATAATAGCTGCTAAAATAGCTGCTAAGAAGAACCCACCAACTAAAGGATGGAACAATACTTGACTCATTAAAATAAATATTGTTTCAGGATTGTCGATTGTTTGGCCTGAATCATGAATGTAAGCAATACCTGTTAAACCTACTAAACATGCACCTATTAATGAAATTGCCATCCAACCTATACCAAAACGTCTAGCTTTAGGTAATAATTTGTGAGATTTAATGGACATAAATCTTACTATAATATGTGGTTGACCAAAATAACCTAGTCCCCATGCGATTAGACCGATAATACTAATAGCTGAAGTTCCTTTAAATAAATCTAAGTTTGTAGGTTTAACTTCTGCAACTGTATTAAATGTGTCTAAACCATTTAACGTTAATAATGCAGCAATAGGTACCATTACCATTGCTATTAACATGATGACACCTTGGAAGAAATCTGTAAGTGAAACAGCTAAATATCCTCCGAAGAATGTATATAACACTACTATACCGCCAGTTAATATAATGCCTAGTCTGTAATCTATTCCGAAAGCACTTTCGAATAATGTACCACCAGAAACCATACCAACTGAAGTATATAACGTAAAGAATACTACTATGATAATGCCTGAAATAATTTTTAATACATGTGTATCATCTGCGACACGCTTTTCAAAGAAATCTGGAATTGTAATTGCGTTACCATTGTGTTCAGTATATACACGTAATTTCGGTGCTACTAATATGTAATTCAACCATGCACCTACTGTTAAACCGATTGCTAGCCATGTTGCTGATAATCCAATGCTGTAAACTTCACCTGGAAGTCCCATAATCATCCAACCACTCATATCGGATGCACCAGCGGATAATGCTGTTACATAAGGACCTATACTACGGCCACCTAGCATGTACTCATCTAAATTACTAGTTGATTGTTTATAAGCGTAATAACCAATCGCTAATAAAACTATAAAATAGACTAAAATCATGAAGTAAGTCTGCCAGCCTGAAGCAACTCCAGCACTAGCGTCAATCTGTCCTAAAATAAACATATTCCCGCTCCTTTATTTTTTTATAAATTTTAAAGTTGCACGTTGACTATTATACACAAATGAAATTTTATTCAAAGGGTAAAAAGTAAATTTTGCGTATATTCAGTCTACCATGTTTATTAAATTGTGTCACAATTTAGCCATAATTTAACCTTTTGAAAGGTCGCTTAATGTCCCGTATTATAGGTGTTTGCGTCAATCGCGATTATCTATTTTTCAGAGTTCATTATATTAATCAATAAATTTTCAAAAAAGTTTAATTTTTTAGTATATTTTCCATTTCATCGAACTTTGCAAGGTCTTTACCAATAGGTGCTTTAGTAAATAGGCTAACGACAATTGTTGCAACTATACTTGAAATAAATCCTGGAATAATTTCATAGAATTCAAAAATACCACCGTGATTTTTCATGAGTATCCAGAAAATAACGACGACAGAACCGCATATAATAGCTGCAATTGCACCATATTTAGTAAGACGTTTCCAATACAAAGATAACAATACGAGCGGACCGAAAGCTGCACCGAATCCAGCCCATGCATTACCAACTAAATTTAAAATCGTATCATTAGGATTCCAAGCGATATACATAGCGACTAATGAAACGATTAATACCGATAAGCGACCTACAAGAACAAATTCTTTTTCGTGATCTTTATCTTGTAATGTTTTGCCTCTTAATAACATATAAAAATCTTGCGTTAATGCACTTGAAGTTACAAGAAGTTGTGAAGAAATCGTACTCATGATAGCTGCTAAAATAGCTGCTAGGAAAAATCCAGCAATAAGCGGATGAAATAGAATTTGACTCATAACGATGAATATCGTTTCAGGATTATCTACTTTGACATTTGGTTGCGCAACAAATGCGATGCCTATAAGCCCTGTAACACAAGCACCCATTAAAGAAATTGCCATCCACGAAATTCCAATTCTTCGAGCTTTAGGCATTAACTTATGAGATTTTATAGACATAAAACGTACTATTATATGTGGTTGTCCAAAGTAACCTAATCCCCAAGCAAGTAAACTAATGATTCCAACAGTTGTTGTTCCTTTGAACCAATCTAAGTTTGTAGGCTTTAATTGACCGACCTCTGAAAATGTATCTAAGCCGTTTAATTTTAATAAAGCAACAATTGGTACAAGGACTAGAGCTAAAATCATAATGACACCTTGAAAGAAGTCAGTTAATGAAACAGCAAGATATCCACCAAATAATGTGTATAGAATAACGATGCTCGCTGCAAGTACTAAACCTAAATGGTAATTCATACCAAAAGCGCTATTGAATAACACACCACCAGCAACCATTCCTGAATGTGTATATAAAGTGAAGAAAACGACAATAACTAATCCTGAAATGATTTTAACAATTCTTGTGTTATCTGATAAACGCTTTTCAAAATAATCAGGTAAAGTAATCGCGTTATCAGTAAGTTCAGTATAAATTCTTAAGCGTGAAGCTACTAATATGTAATTTAACCAAGCACCAATTGTCAGACCGATAGCGATCCAAGTAGCAGATAAGCCTGTACTATATACTGAACCAGGCAACCCCATAATCATCCAACCACTCATATCTGAAGCGCCAGCTGAAAGGGCAGTAACGAGCGGGCCTAAGTCTCTTCCTCCTAACATGTATTCATCAAGCGTACTTGTCGAACGTTTGTAAGCATAAAATCCAATTGCTAATAAAATTGCAAAATAAACAGCAATCATGACATATGTTTCCCAAGAAGTTTCGACCTTAACATTTTTAAAAGTATTTCCAAGTATAAACATGAAAAACCACCTCTCACTCATTGACATAAAATTCAGAAAAATTTTCTGATAATTTATTATACACAATGTATGCGCTTTCCTGTAGCTATTTTTCAATAACTTTAGATTTTTATATGAAAATTTGTTAAAATTATATGATGTTAGATTAACTAAGGAGGCGTCGCACATGACGAAGGTAACATCTGAGCAAGTTGAACATGTTGCTAATTTAGCTAGACTTGAAGTTTCACAAGACGAAGTCAATGAATTCACACAATCTTTAGAGAAGATCTTAAATTTTGCGGGACAATTAGATGAAGCAGATACTGAAAATGTTGAACCAACATTTCACGTATTAGATTTACAAAATGTTCTAAGAGAAGATAAGAGTGAATCAGGAATTCCTCAAGAACAAGCATTGCTTAATGCTAAAGAAAAAGAAGCGGGACAATTTAAAGTTCCAGCTATTATGAATGAGGAGGACTAGGGCATGACAATTCGTTATGAAACAATTGAGCGTTTATCAGAAATGATTAAAAATAAAGAAATTAAACCGTCTGAAATTGTAAGAGATATTTTTGAAGCAATTGAAGCTGATGATATAAATGTCAAAGCATTCTTAGCTTTAAACAAAGAAGAAGCAATTAAAAAAGCTGAAGAGCAAGACAAATTACAAGCTGAAGATAAAATGGAAGGAAAGTTATTTGGTATTCCAATGGGTATCAAAGATAACATTATTACTGAAGGTGTAGAAACGACATGTGCAAGTAAAATGTTAGAAGGCTTTATTCCGATTTATGAATCAACAGTAATGAAACAATTGAATGCTGAAAATGGTATTTTAGTTGGTAAATTAAACATGGATGAATTTGCAATGGGTGGTTCAAACGAAAATTCTTACTTTAAGACAACCGTTAATCCATTCGATCATAAAGCTGTACCTGGTGGTTCATCAGGTGGTTCAGCTGCAGCAGTAGCAGCAAGTTTAGTACCATTTGCTTTAGGTTCAGACACTGGTGGTTCAATACGACAACCAGCATCATATTGTGGTGTTGTTGGTATGAAACCTACATACGGCCGTGTATCACGTTTTGGATTAGTAGCATTTGCTTCTTCATTAGACCAAATTGGACCAATTACACGTAGTGTTAAAGATAACGCATTAATTTTAGAAACAATTTCTGGACACGATGCTCAAGACTCTACAAGTGCGCCAATTGATAATGTAGATTTTACATCTGAAATCGGTAAAGATATTAAAGGATTAAAAATAGCTGTTCCTGAAGAATTTATGGGATCAGGTGTTTCTGAAGATGTTAAGCGTTCAGTTGAAGAAGCAGTGAAAACACTTGAGTCTTTAGGTGCAACTGTTGACCGTGTGTCATTGCCAAATACGAAATATGGTGTTGCAAGTTATTATATTATTGCATCATCAGAAGCTTCAGCTAACTTAGCTCGTTTCGATGGTATCCGTTATGGTTATCATTCAAAATCAGCTCATACACTTGAAGAATTATATAAAAAGTCTCGTGGAGAAGGTTTTGGCGATGAAGTTAAACGTCGTATTATGCTAGGAACATTTGCATTAAGCTCAGGTTATTATGATGCTTACTACAAAAAAGCTCAAAAAGTACGTACTTTAATTAAACAAGATTTCGAAAAAGTATTTAATGACTATGATGTTATCGTAGGACCAACAGCACCAACAACTGCATTTAATATTGGTGAACAAGTTGATGACCCATTGACAATGTATGCTAATGATATTTTAACGATTCCAGTTAACTTAGCAGGTGTACCATCTATCTCAATTCCTTGTGGTAAATCTAATGGTCGTCCAATTGGTTTACAAATTGTTGGTAAACCATTCGATGAAAAAACATTATACAAAGTTGCTTATCAATACGAAACTCAATTTAACTTACATGATGACTATAAAACATTACAAGGAGTGTGAAACTGAATGCATTTTGAAACAATAATCGGCTTAGAAGTACACGTCGAATTAAAAACAGAATCAAAAATGTTTTCACCATCACCAGCTCATTTTGGTGCGGAAGCTAATACAAATACAAATGTTATTGACTTAGCATATCCAGGTGTTTTACCAGTAGTTAATAAGACTGCTGTAGACTGGGCTATGCGTGCAGCAATGGCATTAAATATGGACATTGC
The DNA here is from genome assembly GCF_022387115.1 of Mammaliicoccus sp. F-M27. NCBI lineage: Bacteria > Bacillati > Bacillota > Bacilli > Caryophanales > Staphylococcaceae > Mammaliicoccus > Mammaliicoccus sp. F-M27. Next base: position 96,655 of record NZ_JAJNIE010000007.1, read on the forward strand.
AAGAGAATCAAAATTCGATAGAAAAAACTATTTCTATCCAGATAATCCAAAAGCTTATCAAATTTCTCAATTTGACCAACCAATCGGTGAAAATGGCTGGATTGATATTGAAGTAGATGGAGAAACAAAACGAATCGGCATTACACGCTTACACATGGAAGAAGATGCTGGTAAATTAACACATAAAGATGGCTATTCATTAGTAGATTTAAACCGTCAAGGTACGCCATTAATTGAAATCGTATCAGAACCTGATATTCGTTCACCTAAAGAAGCATACGCTTATTTAGAAAAATTACGCGCAATCATCCAATATACAGGCGTATCAGACTGTAAAATGGAAGAAGGTTCATTGCGTTGCGACGCGAACATCTCATTACGTCCATATGGTCAAGAAGAGTTCGGTACAAAAGCAGAGCTTAAAAACTTAAACTCATTTAATTATGTGCGTAAAGGTTTAGAACATGAAGAAAAACGTCAAGCAGAAGTATTGTTAGCAGGCGGAGAAATCTTACAAGAAACACGCCGTTTTAATGAATCAACAGGAGAAACGATTTTAATGCGTATTAAAGAAGGTTCAGATGATTATCGTTACTTCCCAGAGCCTGACTTAGTGCCATTATATGTTGATGATGAATGGAAAGAACGCGTGCGTAAAACGATTCCTGACTTACCGGATGTTCGTAAAGAACGTTACGTAAATGACTTAGGATTACCTGCATATGATGCACATGTATTAACTTTAACTAAAGAAATGTCAGATTTCTTTGAAGAAGCTATTAAACATGGTGCAGATGTAAAATTAACTTCTAACTGGTTAATGGGCGGAGTTAATGAATATTTAAACAAAAATCAAATCGAACTTAATGATACTGCACTTACACCTGAAAACTTAGCAGGCATGATCAAGCTAATAGAAGACGGTACAATGAGCAGTAAAATCGCTAAAAAAGTATTCCCAGAATTAGCGAAAAATGGTGGAGACGCTCATCAAATTATGAAAGACAATGGTCTAGTTCAAATTTCTGATGAAGCAACACTATTAGGTTTTGTTACTGAAGCATTAGATAACAATCCACAATCAGTAGAAGACTTTAAAAATGGTAAAGGCAAAGCAATGGGCTTCTTAGTTGGTCAAATTATGAAAATTTCAAAAGGACAAGCTAACCCACAAGTTGTTAACCAATTATTAAAATCAGAATTAGAAAAAAGATAATCAATTTAAAGAGAAATAGAAACATCTCATCACTAGACATAAATTCTAGCGGTGAGATGTTTTTTTGATGTCTAGAATAATAAGTTTATTTTTATAATGAAACGAGTAAAGATATATCGTCAACTTGTAGATGAATGACAAGAAAAATTTTACGTAATATATTCAGAACGAAAAGACACTCATCATTTTTTACTTTCTTATATTTAATATATGCTTTAATATAAAGATATAAGAAAATACAAGAGGGATCACAATGAAGAAAAAAGCGAGAATCATTTATAACCCAACATCAGGAAGAGAATTATTTAAAAGGGCGTTACCTGATGTTTTAATCAAATTAGAACAAGCTGGCTATGAGACAAGTGCACATGCGACAACGAGTGCTGGTGATGCTACGAAAGCAGCTAGAGAAGCTTTAAAGTATGATTATGATGTAATCATTGCAGCTGGTGGAGATGGCACATTAAATGAAGTGATTAATGGCATTGCTGAAGCTAAAAAGCGTCCGAAACTAGGATTGATTCCTATGGGTACTGTTAACGATTTTGGTAGAGCGCTTCTGATACCGAACAGTATTATGGAAGCAGTAGATACGATCATTAAAGGTGATTTAGTTCCTGTAGATGTAGGTAAGATGAACAATCGTTATTTTATAAACATTGCTGGCGGTGGGAAAATTACAGAAGTTTCTTACGAGGCACCAAGTAAGCTTAAAACGATGGTAGGTCCATTAGCTTATTACATTAAAGGTATAGAAATGTTACCTCAAATTAAAGCTACTGATATTCGTATTGAATATGATGGTAATGTATTCCAAGGTGAAGCAATGATGTTCTTGATTGGCTTAACAAATTCAATTGGTGGCTTTGAAAAGTTAGTGCCTGACGCTGACATTAATGACGGCAATTTCACATTACTTATTTTAGAAAAAGTGAATTTTGCAGAACTTGGTCATATTTTAACACTTGCTTCTAGGGGTGAACATGTCAATCATCCTAAAGTTCATTATACAAAAGCTAAAACGATAAACGTTTCATCTTTTGAACAAATTCAACTAAATGTAGACGGAGAATTTGGTGGCGTATTACCTGCTAATTTCTTAAACTTAAAGCAGCATATTCAAGTTTTCTCTAAACTTGAAAGAGTGAAGAGAGAGCATGGGATTGAGACAGTAGAAAGAGAACGAGAAAGATTACACGAAGAACAAACAGAAGAATAAATACATAGGGACATTATTTTGTCCCTTTTTTCTATGTTTAATGTGAAAGAAGGAGTTATTATGGCAGGTATAGTAAATAAGAATGAAATATATACAGGACAAGTTATTGATTTTACACATGAAGGTCACGGTGTCGTAAAGTTTGATCGTTATCCGATTTTTGTACCAAACGCAATAAAAGATGAAACGATTAAATTTAAAGTCATTAAAGTAAAAAAGCAATTTGCTATCGGTAAATTGATAACGATTAAAGAAGCATCTGAAAATAGAGTAGAAGCACCATGTGAATATTATAATGTGTGTGGAGGATGTCAGCTTCAACATTTAGGTTATTCAGCACAATTAGAAATGAAAAAAGAACAAGTTGTAAACTTGTTCAAGCGTAAGTCAAACTTCGAAGATACGATCATTCATGACACTATCGGTATGGAAAATCCATGGCAATATCGAAATAAATCTCAAATACCAGTGGGTAGAAATAGAGAAGGTGAAATCGAGCTTGGATTCTATAGACAGAGAAGTCATGATATCGTGAATATTGATCATTGTATGATACAAGATGAAAAGCACGATCAAATTATGATTAAACTGAAAGCATTGTTAGAACAAATTAATATAAGTGTTTATAACGAGCAAAAGCATAAAGGGGAATTAAGGCACATCATATTGAGAAGCGGGTATTATACTGGCGAAACAATGATTATCTTTGTTACGAATAGTAAACAATTAAGCCATAAGAACAAGATTATAGAATATATTACAGCAGAATTTGATAACGTGGTCAGCATTAAACATAATATAAATTTAGAAAAATCAAACGTTATTATGGGTAACACATCTCATACATTGTTTGGAGAAGATACGATTACAGATAAATTATCAGAATATCAATTTAAAATATCCGATACATCTTTCTATCAAATTAATCCAGTGCAAACAGAAAAATTATATCGTAAAGCATTAGAATATGCTCAATTAGATGGAGAAGAAACGGTTATAGATGCATATTGTGGTATAGGAACGATAGGCTCATACATGTCACAACAAGCAAAACACGTATATGGCGTTGAAGTCGTAGAACAAGCTATAGAAAATGCGAAAGAAAACGCAGAAATCAATCATATTGATAATGCAACATGGGAAGCAGGAAAAGCAGAAGAAGTCATATTAAAATGGCAAAAAGAAGGCATAAAGCCAGAAGTTGTTATGGTCGATCCACCTAGAAAAGGCTGTGACCAAACATTTATAGAAACTTTAATAGAACTGTCACCAAAGAGAATTGTCTATATATCATGTAATCCAGCAACACAAGTAAGAGATGTAGAAATATTAAAAAGAAGCGGTTATCAATTAAAAGAAATTACACCAGTTGACATGTTCCCACATACAACACATGTTGAAACAGTCGCTTTAATAGAAAAAATAATTGAATAATTGACGCTTAACTACCCATCTGAATAGCTGGGTAGTTTTCTCTTGTTGAGCTTTATGGTTGTGTGTAATCGCATACATCTGTATAAATAAATTAAGGAGGGTTGTTTATGAAAAGCGTGCTAGTAAGTGCGATATCGCTTAGTTTTTTATTGTCTGCTTGTGGTAGTGATTCGAGTGAGGATTCAAATAATCAAACTGAAGAGCATAAAGAACAGGCTCAGAATGATAATAGTAAACAACAACGTGATTCGGACAAAGAACAGGATCGTAAGCAAACTAAAGGTGTTGAGGTTGTCACAGATAGTTTGGATACACCATGGAGTATTGTAAAGACTGGAAATATATTTTATTTAACGGAGCGTCCTGGAAAAATTGTGAAGGTTGAAGATGGTAAGAAGACAGAACAAGATGTAAAGTTGAAAGAAGATGTTTCTACCGCTAGTGAGGCTGGTCTTTTAGGCTTAGCGCTTGCGCCTGATTTTGAGGATTCTCATGAGGCTTACGCTTATTATACGTATGAAAATGACAATGGTCAGTTTAATCGCATTGTGAAGTTGAAATTAGATGATCATACGTGGACTGAAGAGCAAGTATTGTTAGATGATATTCCGAGTGGTCAATTTCATCATGGTGGTAGATTGAAAATTGGTCCTGACGATAAGGTATATGCTACGACAGGTGATGCTTCTGATGAGGAAAATGCACAAGATAAAAAATCTTTAGGTGGTAAGATTTTAAGGTTAAATCTTGATGGTAGTAAACCGAGTGATAATGCTTTTTCTAATTCTTATGTTTATAGTTACGGTCATAGAAACCCACAAGGTATGGTTTGGACTAAAGATGACAAAATGTACGCAAGTGAACATGGTAATCAAGCGAATGATGAAATAAATGAAATTACTAAAGGGAAAAATTATGGTTGGCCTGTAATTGAAGGTAATGAAGAAAAAGCTAGTATGGAAACACCATTGTTTACTTCTGGATCTGATGATACTTGGGCGCCTTCTGGTCTAGCTTTTCATGATGGTATAGTCTACTCGGCTGCACTACGTGGAGAAGGCATTATGAAGTTTGATATTGCTCAAGACAAAATGGATAAAGTTGCTACAGATTATGGAAGAATTAGAGATGTTTATATTGAAAATGAAACTTTATATTTTATAAGTAATAATTCAGATGGAAGAGGAAATCCTTCAAATAAAGATGACAAATTGTATAAAGTATCTTTAAGACAATTGAAATAACGAAAAGCTGAAAATGTGAAATAATTAGTAATAAAAGTATTTATATTTTATAATAAGCATGTAAAGATTATTAAGACTTAGTTTCATGGGGGAATTAAATGCTTAAAATTGATTTAGTTAACAACGTATCTGTATTAAAGAGGCTAGCGTTATTACAATTCGTCTTATTTCTTTCATTAATCTTAATGAGTTTCAAAGTAATAGCGAATGTTATATATATTTATGAAGAAGGGTTCATAAGAAATATCGTAACCGGGATAATAGGATTAATTGTTTTAGTATTTATACATGAATTGATTCACGGTATTTGTTTTAAAATATTTAATCCTTCTGCAAAAGTGCAATATGGTTATATGAAAGGTATGTTTTATGCGACAACGCCTCACTCTATATATACGAGAAAACAGTTTTATATTATATTATTAGCACCATTTATCATTATCAGCTTAGTTTTACTTGTTACTTTATTATGGTTACAAGTAACTTCTATTATTTATATATTTGCTTTTCATGGAGCAGCATGTATAGGAGATTTCTATATGGCTCAAATTATTTTTAGTAATAAACAAATGAATTACGTCGAAGATACTGATGTTGGAATTAATTTGTACGCAGACAACAAAGACTTTCAATCAATAAGTTAATAGAAATTTTGATATAATATATAGGAATTTGGGTAACCATTTTCCTATTTTTTTGCAGAGGTGTATACAATGGAACGGCGAATCATTCATATTGATATGGATGCATTCTTTGCTCAAGTAGAAGTGAGGGATAATCCAAGTTTAAAAGGCAAACCCGTCATAATAGGTGGACGTGCTTCAGGTAGAGGTGTTGTTTCGACAGCGAGTTATGAAGCGAGAAAATTCGGTGTGCATTCTGCAATGCCAATGGCTCAAGCGCATCAGCTATGTCCAGATGGATATTACGTACGTCCTAGGTTGAATCATTATAGAGAAGTTTCCAATGATATTATGGCAATATTTAAGAGTTATACAGATATTGTAGAACCTTTATCACTTGATGAAGCTTATTTAGATGTTACAGAACTTGTTAGAAGAGATTTATCAGCTTCGACGATTGCTCAATATATACAAAGAGATATTTATGATAAGACACATCTTACTTCATCAGCAGGTATTTCTTATAATAAATTTCTAGCTAAACTTGCGAGTGGAATGAATAAACCGAGTGGAAGAACTGTCATACATTATGACAATGCACACGATTTATTGATGTCATTACCGATTGGAGATTTTGCAGGTATAGGTAAAGTAACAGAAGAAAAAATGAAAGAATTAGGAATTCATACGGGTAAAGATTTACACCAATATAACCAAATGGAGCTCATTCAGTTATTTGGAAAAAGAGGCGTCAGTTTTTATAACAAAGTGCGAGGGATAGACGAATCTCCCGTTAAACCTACGAGAATTAGAAAATCAATCGGAAGAGAAACGACTTTCGAAACGGATCAAAATGATGATGATTTTATTTTAAATACGATTCGGAAATTAAGTGGGGAAGTTGCAAATAGAGCAGATAAGCATGAACTGGCAGGAAGAACGATTACAGTTAAGTTGAAAACACATGATTTTGAAACTCTGTCTAAACAGACAAGTAGTAACACACCTGTATATGATGAAGTGGAAATATACAATATAGCATATGATTTATATAATGCACTTAAAGATGCTGACACGTCTATCCGGCTAGTCGGTGTATCCATCGGAAATTTAGTATCAAGAACGTACCGCAATTTAACGATATATGATTTCATATAAACACTAAACTTGATATTTAATTTTATCCTTAGTATTCTAATATAGGTTGTGAAAGAGTTTCATTTAAAATATAAAAGGGTATTATAAAATACTTATAATTAAGAAGGTAGAGATTAATATGAAATTTAAATTTTCAATTATAGCAATTACAGTGTTGTTGACGATATTATTTATTAAAAGTTCCATAGATACAGGCACATTTGATGTCATAAAATTAATCGGAATTGTTGCAATTGCAATATTATTATTCTGGGCAGATAAAAAACTAGAAAGACCCGTTAATAAAGCAAGCTTAAAAAGAGATTTAAAAAAAGAGTTTCATCATAAAGAATAACAGTGTATAAAAAAAGCTGGGACAATTTAATTGTCTCAGCTTTTTTATACATATTTTTTATCTGATAATGTTTTGCCATATATACTTAACACTGAATCTAAGTCTTGGTAATGCTTTAAGAGTCGATAAGTTATAATTGCACATGCTTTTGCATCATTTAAAGCATGGTGATGGCCTTTGAAATCAATATTATAATAAGTCATCATATGCGCTAGACCATACCTATGATTGTTCACGGTTTTTCTAGCTAATATGCATGAACAAAAGTATGTTAAATCAGGGATTTCTAAATTGAGTTTATTGAGTGACTTAAACAATACATTCATATCAAATTTAGCATTATGTGCAACGACGGGTAATTCACCAATGAAGTCCAGCATATATGGAAAGACAACATCAAAAGTAGGTGAATTTGTCACGTCTGAAGGCTTAATTTTATGGATTTTAATATTCATATTTGAAAAATAATCTTCTGGATTAACTAAAGTATAAAATGTCTCGGTAATTTGATGATTAACTACTTTTACCATTCCAACAGAACATATACTTTCGGGGCTACCATTAGCTGTTTCAAAATCTAGTGCTACAAATGAAGACATGTCATCACTTCCTTTAGACCGTTATTATAATCATTTCAAAGCATAATGTAAATCATGATGAATTACATTATGCTTTGAAGATTAAAGATCGTCATATAAAAAAACCATCTACTATAGTTCATAAGTTAGTAGATGGTCTGTAGAAAATCGTAATTCTATATTTTATAACAAAAAAATTATTCTGCGCTTTCATCAAAATGACGAGCACTTAATTCTTTTTCATATATAAATAGTGCATTGTTATCTTCTTGAATTCTTTCTAAATAATCAATATGTGTTTCAAACATTGATTCTTCTTCAACTTGTTCGTCTAAGAACCAGTTTAAAAATGAAATTGTAGCAAAGTCATTTTCATTTTTAGCAATTTCGGATAAATTATAGAAGCGACGTGTTACATCTCGCTCTTGAGCTAATCCATCTTTAAATGTTTCTAATAAAGAATTGAATTCAGTTTTAGGTGCATCTAATGATGTGAAGATAGCTTTTTCACCACGATCATTAATATAGTTATATATTTTCATGCCATGGAAACGTTCTTCTTTAGCTTGTTGAATATAGAAGTTTGCAAATCCATCGTAACTCTTGTCTGCACAATATGCTGCCATTGCCATATATGCATGTGCTGCGTAAAATTCGTGATTTAATTGATTGTTTAAAGCATCTAGTATATTTTTAGATAACATAAAAATCTTCCCTTCTATAATAAAATTCTATTTACATATTTATTATACAATAACAACAAATGGAAACCAACGATTTGACATAGTGAAACTCTTTTTTTAAAGCTTTTGAACGTGGTATAATAATGTGACAGAACAAGGAGGTAACGTATGAAGAAGTATGTTGCGAAAAATATAGCAAAACTTGCTCGATATGCAAGTAGAAAAGTTGGTAAACAAGGTACGGATCTTCCGGGACAATTAGCACGTAAAATAGACCCACTTATTTTAAGAAAATTAGCTAATGAAGTAGATGAAATTGTGATGATAAGTGGTACGAATGGTAAAACGACGACATCTAATTTAATTGGTTATACATTGAAGAAGAACAATATCGAAATTATACATAATACTGAAGGGGCCAATATGGCTGCGGGAATCACTTCAAGTTTTATTGTTCAATCTAATAAAAATACAAAAATTGCAATTATAGAGATTGATGAGGGTTCAATTCCAAGAGTATTGAAGGAAATGACACCTACAATGATGGTTGTAACAAACTTCTTTAGAGATCAAATGGACAGATTTGGTGAGATTGATACAATGGTTGATAACATTGCCAATTCCATTAAAGATAAAGGCATTAAATTGCTACTCAATGCTGACGATCCATTTGTAAGTAGATTGAAAATAGCGAGTGACGATATTGTTTATTATGGTATGAAAAAAGGCATTCACGATTTCGAGCAAAGCACGATGGTTGAAAGTAAATATTGTCCTAATTGCGGACGTTTACTAAATTATAGTCATGTTCATTACAATCAAATCGGCCATTACACTTGTGAATGTGGATTTAATAGAGCGACACCTCAATATGAAGTGACTGCTTTTAAACAAGCACCGTTTATACAAGTTGGCTTAAATGATGCAAGCTTTGATATGAAAATTGCTGGAGATTTCAATGTGTTTAATGTTATTGCAGCGTATACAGTGTTACGAGAATTAGGACTTAATGATCAATCGATTAAAGCTGGATTTGAGAGTTATACATCAGATAACGGACGTATGCAATATTATAAAAATAGTAAAAAAGAAGCGTTAATCAACTTGGCTAAAAATCCAGCAGGTCTCAATGCAAGTTTATCAGTTGGTGAACAAGTTGATGGAGAAAAAGTTTATTTAATCGGCTTAAATGATAATGGTGCGGATGGTAGAGATATTTCTTGGATTTATGATGCTGACTTTGAAAAGCTATCAAGACAAAACATTAAAGCAATCATATGCACAGGCCAAAGAGCTGAAGAATTAGCTTTAAGATTGAAATATGCAGAAGTTGATGCAAAAGTTATAATCGAACAATCAATAGAACAGGCAACTGAATTATCGATGACTTATCCTCAATTTACGGTTGCGATACCAAATTATACATCGTTATCACCAATGCATCGCACATTGAATAAAGCCTTTAAGGAGGAAGCATAATGTCATCTATAAAGATATATCATTTTATGCCAGACAAATTAAATTTATACGGAGATATTGGAAATATTATCGCCCTGAAACAACGTGCGAAATGGCGCAATATTAACGTCGAAGTAGTGGATATAACAGAAACAGATGACTTAAGTTTAGATGAATGTGATATCTTCTTTATTGGCGGCGGTAGTGATAGGGAACAAAGCCTTGCTACAGAACAATTAAAGAAAATAAAAACACAACTTAAAAATGCAATAGAAGATGGTATGCCAACATTAACAATTTGTGGAGGTTATCAATTTCTAGGCTCGGAGTATGTAACGCCGGATGGTACAAGGTTAGAAGGTTTAAATATACTTAATATAGTCACTGAATCAAAAAAAGAGCGTTTAATAGGAGATATCGTAATTGAATCTGAAACATTTGGTCAAATAGTAGGCTTTGAAAACCATGGCGGAAGAACATATCACGAGTACCCAACACTTGGAAAAGTTGTTGATGGATATGGAAATAATGATACAGACAAACGAGAAGGTATACATTATAAAAACTTATTAGGTACATATTTACATGGACCAATATTGCCAAAAAATCATGAAATTACAGATTACTTATTGAAACAAGCTTGTATACGTAAAGGCATAGCATTCGAACCAGAACAATTAGATAATACAGTTGAAGAAGCGGCAAAACAAGCTATAATAAAAAGATTGTTAAAAGCGAAATAAAGTTAAAGTATTTAAAGCAAGCATGCACAAGCAAAATCGTAAGATTATAAAAAAGCATATTACGCAATTTACTGAGAAAAATCAGTGGCGTAATATGCTTTTTATTTTGAATTGAGATTGGGATCTGAATGTAGCTTGTTTGATAAGTCTTGCAACTTTCAGACATTCTATGTTGCTTGTTTGATAAGTCTTGCAACATACAGAGCTTCTATGTAGCTTGTTTGGGTAGTCTTGCAACATACGGACGTTCTATGTAGCTTGTTTGGTAAGTCTTGCAACATACAGAGCTTCTATGTAGCTTGTTTGGTAAGTCTTGCAACATATAGAGCTTCTATGTAGCTTGTTTGGTAAGTCTTGCAACATACAGAGCTTCTATGTAGCTTGTTTGGGTAATCTTGCAACATACAGCATATACTTAAAAGAACAAACGGAAAAATATAAGAAAAATGAATATTCCTCACGATTTTAAAATAAAAAAGACTGCCAACAAGATCACTTTAAGTGACTTTATCGACAGTCTGAGATTTTTTCACTAGACTATAACCTATGGGTTAGTTTGAAATTTTAGAATATCTATCATTCAATATTTTATTGATCATCAAAATTTCATAAATAATGTGACTTTTAATTTGGTTTTCATCAAATTCATCGAGCCCTTTCACACTATTTTTAAGCGTAGTCGCTGCTTTTTTCTGTTTCATAAATTCTTTTGTTGCTAAAAGATGCTCATATGATTTTAAGAAATGAGAGATTGCGATTCGCTCTTTTTCTGTGAAAATAACTTTAGTGTTTTCAGGCAAATAAATTAGATTGAGCAGATGTGCATTAAGCAATCGATTTGTATGATATTTCATTTCAACTTTTCTAATATGTGTTTTGGATTCTTTCTTTGTACGGTGGTAATCATATTCTTCTTTTTGATATTTAATGAGTTGTTCAATTTTAGTAGCATCTTGTTGAAGTGATGTCATCTTTTTCATTGATGAATGAGATTCATATTCACCAAGCAAAAGTTCTTTAAGTCTATTTATGTATATCTTTAAAATTCTGTTATCCATTTCATTATTTATATGTTCAATTTGATTAATATATTTAGGTGGTAAAATAATAAAATTAACAATTCCTGCTGTAGCTAAGCCGATAGTGGTTGTTGCTAGACGAGAAACAAAGTTATAAACAAAGGCTTCATGAATAACAGGGACCATAGCAACAGCTGTAATGGCTGCTACAAGCATGCCATCTATTAATTTCAGTTGATAACATAATAAAATGGTTACAGTTGCAGCTAATGAATAACTTAATGGTGATTCACCAAAGAAATATGTGCTAATAACAGCAATAAATGCACCAAGTATAGATGCGGGGAAACGTACAAAAGCTTTCTTTAAAGAAGCTTTAGCTGTAGGTTCAATTGTTACGATAGATGTTATAACTGCAAATATGGGATTTAAGCTTAATGACATGCAAATTAAAGCGGTTAAAAATGTCGCTAATCCTGTTTTAATAATTCTTGCACCGATAATTCTAGTTAACCAATTTTCTTTCATACACAAAACTCCGAAATCATTTTTTTATAGTATAACATGCATTTTCTGATATAATTAAAAACGACAAAAAAATTTTAAAAGAAAGAACGGGATTTAAATGATAATTCAAAACAATAAAGAACTTGAAGGCCTAAAAGAAATAGGTAAAATATGTGCGATAATTCGAGATGAGTTGAAAAATGCGACTAAACCCGGTATAACGACGAAAGAATTAGATGATATTGCAAAGGAAAGATTTGAAGAGTTAGAAGCTGAATCAGCTCCTATTGCAGAATATGATTTTCCAGGGTATACATGCATAAGTGTCAACGAAGAGGTTGCACACGGTATTCCTGGTAAACGCGTTATAAAAGAAGGAGATCTTGTTAATATTGATGTTTCAGCACGTAAAAATGGTTACTATGCAGATACAGGTATCTCATTTGTTGTTGGTGAAACGGACGATCCGAAGAAACAATTAGTTGTAGATGTAGCTGCTATGGCTTTTGAAGAAGCTATGAAAAAAGTTAAGCCTGGCGCTAAATTATCTCAAATCGGTAGAGCAGTTAATGCTACAGCACGTAAAAACGGATTAAAAGTTATCAAAAACTTAACTGGACATGGTGTAGGTCTATCATTACATGATTCACCACAGCACGTTATGAACTATTATGATCCATTAGAGAAACAACTACTTAAAGAAGGTATGGTCTTAGCTGTTGAACCATTTATCTCTTCTAATGCAACAATTGTAAGTGATGGTAAAAATGATTGGGCATTTGAAACGAAAGATAAAAGTTATGTTGCTCAAATTGAGCACACAATTGTTGTAACAAATGAAGGCCCATTATTATTAACTAAATTAGAAGATTAATACAAAGCTCAAGCATATCTTTCATATGGCTTGAGCTTTTTCTAAGACTAAGGACCTATTGTTAATTCGTCCCTAGGTCCATTTCGAGATTATGAATAACATTTTATAATAGAGTTTAATCTGACAGAAGTAGGTGATTCTATGTTTAATGTTGTTTCTAATCAATTAAAACAACTTATACTTGTTTCTTATTATGAAAGTTTAGATGCTTGTGCCAAGCATTTAGATGTTAAAATAAAAGCAATGAAGCAATATATATCTTATTTAGCTCAGAAACGATGTCATTTAAGTAAAATGATTGATAAATACAATTTAGAATTAGACAATAAGTATATGGATAAAATAGAAGATTTTAAAATTACCTGTGCTAAAAAATTAGAAGACCATGATTTACTATGGTTACAAAAACAAATTAATATGTTAGAAAGTGAATTAGCTAAAATTGATGAAGCAATGAAACGTACTTTAGATCAAATAGCTAATACGATAGCTGAACGTACAATGCTGACACAAATGAATTCACTTCTCTAAGGTTAGGAGTGGTAAGTTGAAGAATAAATTTATATCAACAGAATTGTTAATTGTTTTATCAGTACTCGTTCTGTTGTCGAATATTTACTATATTTTCTTTGAAAAAATAGGCTTATTACTTGTTGTTGTAATGGGGGTTATATTAATTTATGTAGGCTATTTATACTTTCATAAATTACGAGGACTCATTATATTTTGGATAGGGGCCATATTATTAATTTATGCATTACTTTCTAATCCTTATATGCTGGCCATTCTATTCTTATCACTTATATTTTTAGTTGTGAGATATATTATATATCGAAAGAAACCACTAAAAGTAGAACATGTAGAAAACACATCTAATGAAAATATTAATGAATCATTTATAAAACAGCGATGGTTTTCTCCACAAAAAACACCTCATTACATTTATAAATGGGAAGATATACAAATTCAACAAGCAATTGGAGATATAGAATTAGATTTATCTTTAGCTGCCAATTTATCAGAGAATAATGTGATTGTTGTAAGACAATATATTGGTAAGACACAAATTATCGTTCCTTATAATTATCATGTGAATGTACATATAACAGCTTTATTTAGCAGGTTATATATGAATGATCAAGTATATAGAGTGAGAAATGAAACGGTACATTACGAAGAAAATAGTCATAAAAATACTTTTAAAGTTAATATTTTCTTCTCAACATTTATGGGAGATGTTGAGGTGATTTTCCGATGAATAACTACACTAGAATTATTGGTTCAATGCTCATTCTTGTCTATACAATTGTCGCTATATTATTTTTCTTAGATCGTATTTTTATTAATATTATTTATTTTCAAGGTATTTTTTACACTCAAATACTTGGTGTGCCAGCATTTTTATTTATTAATATAGTTGTTATTCTATTATGTATTATTATCGGTTCAGCTGTAGCATATAAAATTAACCAACAACATCATTGGATAAAAGAACAAATAGAAAGATCGTTCCAAGGTGAAATGTTAGGCGTGAATAATCACGAAATAGATTTACACAAAGAAACATTGGAAATTTATCAAACTTTGATACCTTTACATGAAGAGCTATATACATTGAGATTAAAGTCTCAACAAATTATAAATGAGTCATACCAAATGCAAGATTCAGTCGTTAAGAAAATTATAGAAGATGAAAGACAGCGACTAGCAAGAGAATTACATGATTCAGTAAGCCAGCAGTTATTTGCTGCAAGTATGATGCTTTCAGCTATTAAATCTTCAGAGTTGAGTGATGCACTAGCTAAACAAATAGATTTATTAGAGAAGATGATTCAAGATTCTCAGCTGGAAATGAGAGCTTTATTATTACATTTAAGACCATTAGGACTTAAAAATAAATCACTAGGTGAAGGTGTAAAAGATTTAGTAGTCGATTTAAAACAAAAAATTCCTATGAAAGTTGTATATGATATAGAAGATATAGAAATAGCTAAAGGTACGGAAGATCACCTTTTCCGAATTACACAAGAAGCGATTTCAAATACTTTACGTCATTCTAAAGGAACAAGAGTTTCAATCGAGTTAATAAATACGAATGATTATGTTATATTACGTATACAAGATGACGGAGTTGGATTCGATACGTCTAATAAAGATTCACAAAGTTATGGTTTAAATACAATGAACGAACGTGCATTAGAAATTGGAGCAACTCTAAATATTATTTCAATGCCTGAATCGGGAACACGTATTGAAGTTAAGGTACCAAATAATAAGGAGGAACAATATGACAATTAGAGTATTATTCGTAGATGACCATGAAATGGTTCGAATAGGCATATCAAGTTATTTATCTACTCAAGAAGATATATCTGTCATAGGGGAAGCCGCTTCTGGTAGAGAAGGAATTGAAAAAGCTGAAAAACTTGAACCTGATGTTATCCTAATGGATTTAGTAATGGATGATATGAATGGTATTGAAGCTACGCAACATATAAAGAAAAATCAACCGAGCGTAAAAATTGTTATGTTAACAAGTTTTATTGAAGATAATGAAGTGTATCAAGCATTAGATGCTGGTGTTGATAGTTATATATTAAAGACAACTTCTGCAGATGATATTGCGAATGCTATACGTAAGACATACAATAAAGAATCTGTATTTGAGCCAGAGGTGCTCGTGAAAATGCGCAATAGAATGAACCAAAAAGCTGAATTATTCGAAATGCTGACTGAACGCGAAATGGAAATTTTACTATTAATTGCTAAAGGTTATTCTAATCAAGAAATCGCTAGCGCATCTCATATAACGATTAAAACAGTTAAGACACATGTAAGTAACATACTTAGTAAGCTAGAAGTTCAAGATAGAACACAAGCTGTGATATATGCTTTTCAACATAACTTAATATCATAGAAATAAAAAGAATAGGTTGGGATATAAATCACAACTTAAAATAAATCACCCAATCCGTTGGAATCATTTTCGGATTGGGTGATTTTATATTTCTGATTTTGTAAAGTGCTGACGCCCGGGGGAATAGTATGTGTGAGAGACTACAGGCTCGAGCCATACCCCCAGGCAAGCATGCACTTTACAAAATCATTATAGTTTAGGACATTTATGTCCCAGACATTTCTTTTTATTTTGTAAATTCATAACCATTTTGAATAACTTCCAATTCACCATTATGTGGATCGATTACGAGCCCATGAATTGGAACGGATTGATCAAATAGTGGATGATTATAAATTTTTTGTATATTGGTTTGTACGTTCTGTGTGACGTCATCAAAGCCTCTTAAAAATTGTTGGATATCAATGCCAGAATGTTCAATCGTATTGAGTGTGTTATCAGTAATACCACGACTTTTCATTGTATCGATTACTGAATTGACATCTAAATTACCCATTCCACAATCTTTATGTCCCATTATAATGATTTCTTCTGCACCAAGTGCATAAATCGCGACTAATAAACTACGCATCGTTGAACCATAAGGATGTGAAATAGTAGCTCCAGCATTTTTTACAACTTTTACATCACCATTTTTAAAGCCTAGTGCGCGCGTGGATAATTCTGTTAAGCGTGTATCCATGCAAGTTAGCAAAACAGCTTTAGCATTCGGTGTCTTTGTTGTTATAAGGTTTTGATATTCTTTTTGGTCTATAAAAGCTGCATTGTAATCTAATATATCATTCAATAGAGGCATTAGTCATATCACCATTTTCTGTTAAGTTATTAAATGCTTGTTCTTCGGGTGATCCGTTTTTAAGCATTTTCTTCTGATGTAATACTGCATTAATTTCGGCACCTATAATTATGATTAAACCTGTTAAGAATAACCAAATCATAAGTATGATGATTCCTCCGATACTACCATATGTTTTAGAGTAGTTCGCAAAGTTATTTACATATAATCCGAAAAGTGCACTCGAACCGAGCCATGCAATCGTTGTGAATGCAGCACCAGGAATAACGGATAATATTTTGATTTTAATATTAGGTGCTAACGCATACAGTGTAATAAACACGATGAAAGTAACAATTAACGGCAGCACGATTTTTACTAAACTGAATACCCATCGTAATTCAGATTCTAAACCTAAAGGCCCAAATAATAAATTTCCTATTTGTTGACCAAAGATAGGTAAGGCAATCGCTATACCAAAGACGACAACCATAATGATTGTGAAGAATACGCTCATAAGTTTAAGAACAATTGCATTTCTTCCATCTTCAACATCATACGCAACATTGAATGCGTTCATCAAGGCAGTCATACCATTTGATGCTGACCAAAGTGCTGCAATTAAACCGAATGAGAATAGTCCGCCACTGCCGTTGCTCATGACATCATCGATGATGTCCGTTATAAGAGTAGCAGTATCACCAGGGGCATTTTCTGAAATCATCTTCGTAATGGTATCAGGGTTGACTTGGAATATTGGAATTAATGTTAAAACGAATATAAGAGTAGGGAATAATGCAAGTAAGAAATAATAGGATAGTTGAGCAGCTAGTCCAGTTGCATTATCTTTGCCTATTCTATAAATTAACGTAGATAATATATTTCCATCTTTAGTAAATTTTGCTGGCTTATTAATTTTAGATACAAAAAATATTTGATTATCTTTTTTTGCAGTTTTAGATTCAAACCTTTGCGGTGGAATATAATTTTCTTTTTTTATAGATTTTTTTTGTTCATCTTTAAAGTTTTTAGCTTGTTCTAAAAATTTTGAACTCGATTTATCATTTCCCATAAATATTCTCCTAATTTAATATGGTGTTAAAAAAGACTAGGTAGTTGAATACGCCTAGTCTTTAATATAAATTATGAATGATTTGGACCTGAGATTTGTCTTTCGTTCTTTTTCTCAATGAATGTATCTTTAGCATCCATAATTGATTGTTCTAATTCTGGATTCTTGCGACGAATTTCTTCAATTACATCTTTCCAGTATAAAACTTCGTCTTTAATTTGATCTAATTTAGATGGCTCTCTTGAAGTATTACCTTCTTTAATGTTTTGAACTTGACTTGATAATGATTGACGAGTGTTTTTATCCGCTAAAGCGACAATTGCGCCAATTGTACCACCTATTAAAATAGCAGGAACTAATTTGTTTTGCATAATGTTTTTCCCCTTTCATGTATATAACTTTAAAATATCTTTGACCTACATATCATATCATATCTAATTATTAATTTTGAAAATATAGGTACTAATAAATGTTAAATAGTTCACTAATCCTTTTTATTCCCATTATTACAAAGATGTAAACACAATTGTAAATTTTAATAGGGCGTTAGACAATAACCTTTCGAAAGGCATAATGTCTAAATTCCTGCCAATTTTAATTTTAAAATTGCCTGCGCGTGTCCACAATGTAATTTCACCATTTAAATCTAGTAATTTTCCAGCATTCTCAGTAGACCACATGAGTATAATGTTATAAGGTATGGAGTATGTTTCTACTTTTTTACCTGTAATACCTTGCATGTCTCGTATAATAATGCGCTTGTTTGTAAACACAGCTGTATCTCTGTATGTCTTGAAAGCACTATAAGCTTGTTCACTTTCAACAAGGTATTGATTTATGTTGTCTGGTACAGCAACTTGTTCGAACAATGTCCATGAAAGAATATCTTGTACCGCCATTACAGTTCACTCCTAACCTTATGATTTGTATACATTGTATAAAATATTCATATTAATTGTAAAGCGAATATACGAGTTTCATAGTTTTAATTATAATTACTTTTTGCTAAACTTAATTTTGAAAGGATGATAAAAATATGACTGAATCAATTGAACAAATGATAGATGATTTAAAAGGAAAACTGAGACTAGTGAATACAAGCGTATTGAGTAAAGACTCATTTCCTGAAGAAAAGAAAGAAGAATTAAAGGAAATACATAGTATGGTTATGTCTAGAAAAAATATTTCGACTAGTGAAATGGCTGCAATTACGCAAGCACTAGGAGACCTTAGAAAATAATTAAGGGGGAAGTACAATATGGGATATGAAACACAGCTTCAAAAATATGCAGAACTATTAGTGAAAGTTGGCTTGAATGTTCAAGAGAAAGAGCCTGTTTATATTCAAGCTTCAATTGATGCAAGTGAGTTTGTACATTTAATTGTTGAAGAAGCGTATAAAGTAGGAGCAATAGACGTTAAAGTCAATTACAAAGACGATAGAATTTCTCAATTAAAATATCAATATGAACCTGATGAATTTTTCGAAGAAGTTAAACAATATGATATTGATGAAAAAATGGATTATTTAAATAGAAAAGCAGCATTCTTATCTATTGTGTCATCTAGTCCAGATAGTTTGAAAGACGCTGATCCTAAAAAGATAAGTAAAGCAATGCAAGCTAACGGAAAAGCTTTTAAAGATTATATGGTAGCTGTGCAAAGCGATCGTATGAGTTGGTGTGTTGCATCTTATCCATCAGCAGGATGGGCTAAAATGATGTTCCCTGATTTAGATGAAGAAGCAGCAGTAAACAAACTTCTAGAAACAATTTTAAAAACAGTTCGAGTTGATCAAGAAGATCCTGTTAAAGCATGGGAAGAACATGATCATTTATTACATGAAAAAGCAGATTATTTAAACCTAAAGAAATATAAAGCATTGCATTATAAATCAGAAGGTACAGATTTAACGATTGAATTACCAACAGGACAATATTGGTCTGGTGCAAGTTCAATAAATTCTAAAGGCAATAGTTTCGTTGCAAACATGCCTACAGAGGAAGTATTCACAGCACCTCATAAAAATGGTGTAAACGGCGTTGTTAGCAATACGTTACCATTAAGTTATTCAGGTAATATTATCGATGACTTTACATTAACATTTAAAGATGGTGAAGTAGTTGATTATAAAGCTGGAGTAGGACAAGAAATTTTAAAAAGTATTCTTGAAACAGATGAAGGCGCTAAAAGGTTAGGTGAAGTAGCCCTTGTACCAGTTGATTCACCAATTTCAAATATGAATACTTTATTTTACAACACGTTGTTTGATGAAAACGCTTCATGTCATATAGCACTTGGCTCAGCTTACGCATTTTGTATAGAAGGTGGCAAAGATATGACACCAGAAGCGTTAGCAGAAAATGGTCTCAATGACTCTACAACACATGTTGACTTTATGATCGGAAGTAAAGAATTATCTATTGATGGTATATTAGAAAATGGTGAGAAAGAGCCTGTATTTAGAGAAGGCAACTGGGCATTTTAATATATAGCCATTTAAGATTACATCATGTATAATAAAGATAAATAAAGTCTTTATAGTTAGTCATTCAAAGGAGGGGATATCATGAGTACACCAATGGAATGGAGCGTTATGATTGCATTTGTGTTCGCAATATTTACTTTTGGCGGAGCATTAATGATGTATCTTGTTAATACATTCGATAGTAGAGAATCTGTACGAATTGATACTGCTGAAGAAGCACTAGAAAAGAAAGTTTTTGATGATGAGGAAGATTATCATTAATACGCTTTAATAGCCGGGGAAACCTGGCTATTATTTTTCGACAAAATAAGTTTAAACGAGTGGGGTTAACAATATGGAAGAGAAAAAACCAATGAAAGAATCAAGAAGTGTTAAATCTATTCAAATTTTTCCGGAAGATACAAACCATCATAATACAATGTTTGGTGGTAAATTAATGGCAGAAATTGATGAGATTGCTGCAATCGCTGCGATGAGACATAGCGGACATTCAGTCGTTACAGCATCAACTGATTCAGTTGATTTTCTACAACCAATTAGAACAGGTGAAGTATTGTCATTAGTATCTTTCGTTACACATGCAGGTAAATCTTCAATGGAAATATGTGTGAAGGTCATTAGCGAAGATAACATTAATCACCAAAAACATTTAGCGGCGTATAGCTTTTTAACATTTGTAGCTTTAGATAAAGATGGTAAAAAAGCAAAAGTACCCGCTATATATCCAGAATCAGATGATGAAAAATGGTTTTATGAAAGTGCTATAGAACGAGTGAAATTACGTCACGAAAGAAGACATGAAAGTAAGAAAACATTAGACTTTATGTCTACCAAGTTATATATATAAGAAGTGATATGTTAATACAAAAAATGCCTCATCCATTCGATTTATCGCATGGATGAGGCATTTTTTTATGTTAATCTGTATTATTGATTCATTCTTAGTTCGTTTGCTTTAAAGTCTACATCTTTGTAATACATATCTTTCACAAGTAAGTTTGGACCGAGGCATCTTACTTTAGGACAATGACAATTGAGTGATTTTGCTAATGATGAGTTCATCCAAGTTTGATAAACGTCTTCTAATTTATCATGTTTAATATTTGCGATTGAACCAGTTTCATCTCCGAAGTCAGTAACAATTACATCTCCAGAGAATACGTTAACATTTAGTCTGCTTCTGCCGTCTGGATCATTTCTTAAGCTAACGTTTTTGGTATCTTTTAATCTAGATAATAAATTTTGATCTGATTCGTTCATAAAGCAAGGATAGAATGGCAATGTACCAAATAGCATCCATGTGTCTTCATTTCTAAAATCTAATATTTCATGTATCGTATCTTTCATTTCATCTAGGCTCATAATATTTAATTGACTTGCAAAGTCTGATGGATACATAGGATGAATTTCATGACGACTACATTTCATATCATGAATGATTTCGTTATGAATTTTATGTAAGTATGGTTTTGTACTTTTGTTTAACATCGTTTCTGCGGATACGAACATACCTTGTTCGGATAGTGTTGCAGAGTTTTTTATCATTTGTTCATAAAGTTTATATCTCGCTTTTAGAGGAGGTTTTTTATCCATAACGTGGAATCCAACTTCGCTGAATTCATCAATTGTTCCCCAATTATGTGATATGTGCATGACGTCAATATATTCTGCAATTTCTAAATAACGATCTATTGGTAGAGTTAAGTTAGAATTCATTTGCGTATATATTCCTCTTTTATGGGCGTACTTTAAAAGTGGAACAACAGTTTCTCGAATTGATTTTTTGCTGAACATCGGCTCTCCGCCAGTTATTGAGATTGTTTTTAAATGTGGTATTTCATCTAATCTTTTTAAAATAAGATCCATCGGTAACGTATCAGGGTCTCGTAATTGTAATGTATATCCAACAGCGCAGTGTGCACATCTCATATTACAAAGTGTCGTCGTCGTAAATTCTATATTACTGAGTTGTAATGAACCATGTTCGTCTATATCATTGTATGCTTCCCATGGATCGTTTTGTATTGAGATAGGACTTTTTAAGTCGTATATCATGCTATATCCTTCTTTCTGAATTTTTTCCTATCTATGAGCGTAACACTTGTAGATAGATTTTCCAATACTGTTTTATGATTGTTTTTATACTTATAATCCTTCATAATAATATTATTAAAGTCAAAAGGAGTATTAAAATGAGCCAAAAAACATCACTCAAAGAAATTAAACAAAGATTATCTGAGTTTTTAGAAGAAATGGAAGCTATGAATCCTGAAGATATGGAAGTATCTGATGTAGATGAATGGATTGCATTATTAGATGAACTTGAGAAAAAAGTGCAATCAATGCATGAATAAGTGTGACTGATAGAAGTCGTTATAAAATTAATAACAAAATACGTTTAAACTTTTTCATAAGTGGTATATAGATATTAGAATTATTATGAAAGGAAGAGATTGATATTATGAGTAAAAAAGTAGCAGCAGTTGTAACAGATTTATTTGAAGATGTTGAATTAACAAGCCCACAAAAAGCACTTACTGACGCTGGACATGAAGTTGTCGTTATTGGTGAAGAAAAAGGTAAAGAAATCACTGGTAAAAAAGGCGAAAAAGTTAAAGTTGATTTAGGTATAGAAGAAGCAAATGCTGCAGATTATGATGCAGTCTTAATTCCTGGCGGTTTCTCACCAGATATATTACGTGGAGATGAACAAGGTCGATTTGGCGAATTTGTTAAACATTTCGTACAAAATGAAAAACCATCATTTGCAATTTGTCATGGACCACAACTCTTAATAGATACTGATTTATTAAAAGGAAAAACTGTAACAAGTTTCTTATCTGTCCGTAAAGATTTACAAAACGCAGGTGCAAAAGTTGTTGACGAATCTGTAGTCGTAGACAGTGGCATTGTCACAAGTCGAACTCCAGATGACTTAGAAGACTTTAACCGTGAATCACTTGCATTGCTTCAATAAATGCTTTTCATGAGACTGGGACTTAAATAACCATTCTCAAAACAAAAGATCTCTTCATTAGTTAAGTCTAGTGAAGAGATCTTTTTATGTTTTAAAAACTTACGATTTTGAAAGTGCATGCTTGCTATATGTTGCAAGACTGACCAAACAAGCAATATAGAAGGTCTGAAAGTTGCAAGACTGATCAAACAAGCAACATAGAAGGTCTGAAAGTTGCAAGACTAACCAAACAAGCAACATAGGAGGTCTGTAAGTTGCAATACTGACTAAACAAGCAACATTCAGCCCAGACACCGCTCCCGCGACAGACCCAAACCTTATACAATTAAAAAAGCAGTGAGTCTTACGCGCAAGACTCACTGCTTTATTTGTTCATTTTCTAGAAGAATCTTCTGATTAATGTTTTTAGTGGTGGCATTTTTTCTAATCTATTTTCTTCTAAAGCTGTTCTAATTTCAAATTTAGCGTATCCTTTAGCTTCGTCCCAAATGATTTTACCTGGCAGTGGGGCTGCTTCAGGATCAACTTTTACGTTTACGATAACTGGTTTGTTCGCGTTTTTAGCTTTTTCTAGTGTTGGTGCTATGTCTTCAACATCAACGACGTTATAACCAATACCGCCACAACTGTCAGCGAATTTAGCGAAATCAATATCACCTAAATCAATTGCATACTCTAATTCTCCAGCTGCTTGTTGCTCATATTTTATGAAAGCTAATTCTTGGTTATTTAATACGACAACTATAATCGGCAGTTTATATAACACTGCTGTTACAAAATCTTGCATAACCATTGCCAAACCTCCATCGCCTGTTATGGCAATAGCTTGTTTATCAGGATTTGCTATTTTACTAGCTATTGCGCCGGGTAAGGCACATCCCATTGTTCCTAACCAAGAGGACGTTATGAACTGATGATTATGACCAAGTTGTAAATATCTTGTACTCCATACTGTTGAAGTACCGACATCTACTGAGAAAACAGTATCATCAGTAGAAATTTTTTCAATTTCAGCCATTAATAATTCAGGGCGTATAGGTTTGCTTGTATCATTACGATCTTCTTCTAACCATTTGTTCCAAGATTTCATGTTTTCTTGACATGCTTTCAAAAATTTACGGTCATTAACTTCTTGACTTGCTTGAGATAAGGCAGCTAATACATTTTTTGTATCACCAATTAAACCGACATCGACATTAAATCTATTTCCTATATTTGATCGATTAATGTCTATTTGAATACATGGGATATCTTTGTCTGGTAAGTAGTCTACATAAGGATAATTTGTACCAACTAGAATTAATAAATCAGCATCTTTTGAAGCTTCAAATGCTGGCTTAGTCCCGATTTTTCCTAAGTTACCCATAAAATTAGGATGCTTATCAGGTATAATACCTTTAGCTGGTAAAGTAATAAGTCCAGGTGCATCGATATGATCTAAAAAGTCTAAAAGTTCATTTTTAGCATTTTTAGCGCCAACGCCAGTTAACACAACTGGTTTCTCACTTTTATTTATTAATTCCACTGCTTTTGCAATCTCTTCATCTTCAGCGTATGTTACAGCATTTTCAAATTTATAGGTCTCCTTTGGGACCATATCTTCAATTTTTTCGTCTAATACGTCACTTGGAATTGTTAATACTGCTACACCTTTTTTAGCATATGCTGTTTTAATCGCTTCATCCACAATTTCGTGAACATTTTCAGCAGATTCCAGTTGTTTATTGTAAACAGCTACATCGTCAAAAAGAGCTGTTAGATTAACTTCTTGGAAGAACTTAGTGCCTAATAATTTTGAATCAGTTTGTCCTGCTAAGACAAGCATAGGGACGTTATCCATTTTAGCGTCATACATACCATTTAACATATGTATCGCTCCAGGACCACCTATACTTAAAGCGACAGCCAATTTGCCTGTTAACTTAGCATAGCTACTCGCTGCTAATGCAGCAACTTCTTCGTGTCTGACACCATAGAATTTGATATTATCTTCTTCTTTTTTTAGAGCATCTACAACTTTATCTATAGAATCACCAGGGATACCATATACATGATCAACCTGCCAATTTTTCAAAACTTTAACAAGTGCATGGTTTGCTTTTATTTTCGCCATTTTAAAATCCTCCTTATAATTAAACTATACCCAAATACGCTAAAGGTTATACGTTGTTATAAGACTCTGGACTGATTTTGTTGTTTTTAAGTAAAAAGAAGTGTTTAAAATACATATTACAAGCTATAATGATGTAAGAAATACTAATAAGGGAGAATAAAGATGGGGCTATTTAAAAATAAGAAGCGTGATATTCCACAACCTAATTCTCAAGAAGAAGTTCAATATAGAAGATATCAGCACTATTATCAAGAACCAGTGCAACCAAGAAAAAGAAAACGAGTATCTAAACTATTTGGTTTTATTACAATACTCATAATACTCATTATTGCGTTTTATCTGGCAGTAATGTACATGTGGTCAAGAACTTCTGATGTAGATGAATTAGTTAAAATAGAAGATAAACCTGCATATGTTCATGTTGAAGATATGCCTGATTACACTAAAAATGCTTTTGTTGCTGTAGAAGATAAAAGGTATTACGATCACGAAGGTATAGATTTAAGAGGTGTATCTCGTGCGCTTGCAGTTAGTTTAAAAAATGGAGAATTAACGCAAGGTGGTAGTACGATTACACAACAAGTCGTAAAAAATTATTTTTACTCTAATGAATCTCAATTAACAAGAAAAGTTAAAGAAATGTTTGTTGCAAAGCGTGTAGAAGATAAATATAGTAAAAATGATATTTTAAGTTACTACGTGAATAACATTTACTTTGGAGAGAACAATTATACGATTGAAGAAGCGGCGAATTATTACTTTGGTGCAACAGTAAATAAGAATAATCAGAACTTACCTCAAGTATCTGTATTGCAAAGTGCAATTTTAGCAAGTGTTGTTAACGCACCGTCTAATTTTGATATTAACAATATTAGCGATAGTTATATGACAAGAATTAAAACGACACTAGAAAAAATGAAACAACAAAATTATATTTCTGATTCTGAGTATACACAAGCTATAAATGAATTGAATCAATAAATAAACACACTGAGTTAAGTGATTAAACTTTTAAACTCAGTGTGTTTTATTGTATCCTATATATATGTGTGGAGGGATGTAAAGTGCTTAAAATTACTAAAATTGAAGTGCAGAAGAAAAACAAAGAGCGTCTAAATTTATTTATAAATAATGAATTTGAAATGGGTATTGATCAAGCTACATACATCTACTTTAATTTAAAAAAAGATTTAGAACTAACGAAAAGCAAGTTACAAGAAATTAAAGATTATGACCAATATAGACAAGCGCTAAATCAAGCGATTGTATACTTATCTCATAAGAAGAGAACGAAATTAGAAATCGAGAAATATTTAGCGGATAAAGAATACTCTATAGATTTAATTTCTCAAGTAATAGATTACTGTGAATCTAATAAATACATAAATCACGAAGATTATATCGAAAGTTTAAAGAACACAATATTGAAGACAACTGACAAAGGCCCAGATCACTTTGAAAGAGTTGCTAAAGAAAAAGGGATAGAAGCAGATTTAATTTTCACATATAAAGAAAAATTTGAAATGGAAATGTCAGAAGATCGAATTCCTGAAATTGCCAAAAAAATTATGCAAAAAAAGAAACAACCTCCAAATCGGCTTAAACAATCAATTGCTCAAACGTTACAACAAAGAGGATATGCTTTTTCACTAATAAATGAGCATTTATCGGATTTAAACATTGAACCGACATCTGACAATGTAGAAAATATTTTAATGAAAGATTTAGAAAAGGTATATAATAAATATCAAAAGAAATATAATGGATATGAACTTAAATCTCACGTAATTCAAGCTTTAATTAGAAAAGGGTATACTTTTGATATGATTAATGACAAATTAAGAGAAAGTGGTATTGTAGATGAATAATGATAAAAAATTAGTAGAAATGAATGAATACGAACTTAAAACGGTCATCGCGGAATATAGAGAAAAGATGAGAAAATCAGAAATGATGGGTATACTAAATGAATATGAAGTTTATAAAAGAAAAGCGCTCATAGCAGAAAGTTACCTTGTAGATACTTCTAAAATAGAAGTAGGAAAAGTATATGGTTTAGTAGGTGACACACCTAGCTACTTTAAAGTAGAAAGAATAAATGGTGTATTTGCTTGGGGATTTAGATTAAAAGGTTCAAAAATTGAAGAAGGCATTCCTGTAAGTCTTCTACAACTATAATGGTGGTGCAGAATGACACAGCAAATATTACTAAGAGTTGTAAACGCAACTAAATATTACTACGAAAATAAACAACAAAATAAATTTAAATCATTATTCAAGTTAAAACATTTGAACAAAAATATCGTGTTAAAAAATGTAACTGTTCATTTATATAGAGGTGAAGTACTGGGTATTATCGGTGATCACGAATCAGGTAAAGAAATGATTAGTAAGCTGATGATTAAAGAAGTAGCACCTAATTTAGGTAAAGTAAGGAACAACGAACAAACATTTTTAGCAGATGTTGCTCATAAATCAGAAGACCATCAAACACTCAATGAAATGGTAATTAGAACTTTGAGCTTATCGGGTGTTAGCGTTAGAGATATTCCTACAATTCAAAGACAAATTTTAAGCTTTGCAAAGTTAAGCGATAAAGGTTCAAAGACTTGCCAAGAAATAGATGAAGCAGAATATGCTCAATTATTAATAAGTATTGCCAAGTATATGAGACCAACAGTAGCAATTTTCACGAATATTATTCAATATTTAGATGAATACTATCAAAAAAGATTCAATGAATTTTTAAATGAGCAGAAAGAATATGATAGAGCGGCTGTATTAATAGATGATCATTTACATTCAATTGAAAAAATGAGTAATTATCTTATTTGGTTAACATATGGTCAAGTTAGAAAAGAAGGTACGGTTAAAGAAGTATTGACTTTTTATCGTGATTATCAAAAGAAATACAATCAAATTCAAGATAAAAACCAAAAAGAATTATATGATTTGAAATGGAAAATATCTAAGCAAGAATTACCAGTTGCACAAGGTGGAGGATATAAGAGAATGCGTAAATATCAATATGGACGAATTCCTAAGTCCATTGAGAAAATGATATTTTACGGCATTACATTTTTAATTGGTGCAACTTTAGCAGCGTTATTTATGTTTGTAGGTGTAGGTAACTCTCAGACTGACAAAGAAGTAACAACTAAACAAGTCATCACGACGAATAGTGAACCTAAATACATAGATAAATCTGCTTATGTTCTATCTTTAAAGCATGATACTGAACTAACGCCTTCATCTAACGGAGAAAAAATGAAAGTACCACAATATAGCTTTTTAGATGTAACTGGAGAGAATCAATCAAACTATAGACTCGAAGTAGATGATAAAGCCTATATATCTAAGAAGAACAATTTGTATTTCTTTAATCCAGCAGGACTTTATGAAGATGTTGATTGGGCGGATTTAGAAGATTATGTTGATGGTAGTTACTTAAACTATATAGATTTTTACAACAGCTTTATGCATAAAAGTCATAAACAAGTTTCAGAAACGATAACAGCTGATAAGGCTAACCGTTTCAATGAACAAATGGAAGGTCAAAAAGTGCATATGGTTTTCAATAGTGATAACGTATTAACTGGTTTTACTTTTGACATTAAAGATAAACAAAAACTGATTGATAAATTTAATATTACAAGTGATACTTGGGTAGTAAAATCTAAAGATGGATTTATGATAGCAGATTTAGAAGAAAATAAATGGATATTTATTCAATTGTAGGAGGACCATATGAACGAACTATTTGAACAACATATTAAACATTTTCCACATATGATCAAATATTGCTTCTTTGAAGTTAAAAATCATTATAAATACTATTTATCTGCCTTTGCTATTATGTTGCTACTATTGTTAATCACCTATATTAAATTGATGATAAGTGACGCGATAGACGTAGAAAAATCAACTTCTTATTTTAAATTAATTGGACTTTTTTCTTATATGTGGATATTTTTATCGCTTTTTAATGCTGAAAAGACGGTTAGAAAACAAGGTGCTTTATACAATCGTTTATCAGTACCATATTACGTTGGTGCATCTGCTCAAGTGCTACTCACGATGATTATATTTTTAATTATCGTGACAGTGACAGGCATTGTTTCAACGAGTACGACTAATATAATTGAAATCAATCATTTAGGGTTCTTTTATTATTTAGTAATGGCATATATTTTACTTGTACCGATAGCTTCTATGATTGGTGTGCTTGGTAAGTATATGTATTCTACAAGATTTATCGTTTTTGGGTTATTAATATTGTTATTGTTTATTGTTCCTATCTTGTACGTACCAGATAATATGTATGCAGTTTGGGTAAACGTATTAAAATTGAATCCGTTATTTTATATTATTAATGGTTTTCAACAGTCAATGATTCTTGGGAATGCTTCAGTAACGAATTTACCGTATCATATACTGTTCTATTTTGAAGTAGCATTTATCTATTTAGCTTGGATAAACGTGAACAGAGCTTATAAAACAAAATATTTCAAATAAAAAAACCTAGGAGATATGGCCTAGAAGTTTAAAAAATAGTAGTTATTTTAAAAATTAAAAACACGAATTTGGACGTAAATCTCAACTTAAAATAAATCACCCAATCCGTTGAAATCATTTTCGGATTGGGTGATTTTATATTTCTGATTTTGTAAAGTGCTGACGCCCGGGGGAATAGTATGTGAGAGAGACTACAGGCTCGAGCCATACCCCCCAGGCAAGCATGCACTTTTCAAAATCATTATAGTTTAGGACATTTATGTCCCAGGATCGTGTTGTATTGAGAAGTGAAATAATCACTGTAATTCATTATGCTTCTAGTTTTTTCATTAATTTTTCTTCAGTAAATACCCATCCGATATATGAAGACGTTACTTTCATATCATCATCTAAATGTAATATTGCTACGAATGGATAGTGTCCATTTTTTAAATATCTTAAATCAATAAAGCGCAGTTCAGTCGTTTTTTTATCAATTCTAGTGACTTCCCAACGATAAATGGAACTAAAGCTTAAAAATGATCTTAAGTTTTCATCATGTTTTGCATAGGCCATAATATGATCATTAGGGAATGATTGTCTTTTGAAAACATCATTAAACGCAACGTTACGGCCATAGCTTCGTCCGACATAATCATGTGTTTCTGTTTGTATTGCTATTCGCCACTCCATAAACCTAATTGTTGGTGCAACGAATATTTTGACAGGATTATGTTCTTGTTGTATTTGTTTCAATGCTTGATTTTTAATCGCTTTTTGTAACATGAAACGCAATACATAATAAAATGCTAATAAGGCATATAATGTACCGAAAGCAATACTTGGATGAACACCAAGTGTCCAAAATAAAATCGCAACTAAGTGTGCTACAAAAATAATGGGATCAAAGGTATTGATAATACTTAACTGAATCCACTTATTAGATATAGGCCTTAGCGCTTGTGTACCATATGAGTTAAAGATATCAACAAAAACATGAAAGAATACAGCAAACTGTGTCCACAACCAAATATGCAAAACATCTACCCCTGGAAATATAACGAAAATTAGAAAGGTTAGAATTAAGGGCCATAATAGTGTGAAAGGAATGGAATGTGTTATACCTCTATGGTTCTTAACGTATATTGCATTATTTTTAAATTTCAAGACAGTATCTATATCAGGTATTTGAGATCCAATCATAATACCCGTTGCAACTGCAGTAAATGTAGGTGTAACATTTGGGTCTAATGTCGCAAGACCCGTCAATGCAACGCCCATAACAACATGTGTACCAGTATCCATAAAAATCACCACTTTACTTTAATCTATATGATATATATTATATAGCATAAGTATAGTAATCCGAAAGTAATTCACAAGAAAGTAGTGTCATAAATGATAGAAACGAAAGAATTTAAAGACGATTTACTCAACTGGTTTCATGAAAATAAGAGACAGATGCCATGGAGAGAGACTACTAACCCTTATTATATTTGGTTGAGCGAGGTTATGCTTCAGCAAACACAAGTCAATACTGTAAGACCTTATTATAATGCGTTTATAGACCGCTTTCCTACAATTCAAGCACTAAGTGAATCTAAAGAAGATGATGTTTTGAAGTATTGGGAAGGTCTAGGGTACTATTCAAGAGTGAGAAATTTTCATGAAGCAGTTAAAGAAGTTCACAATAAATATGAAGGAATTGTTCCAGATAATCCAGAAGAGTTTAAAAAGTTAAAAGGGGTAGGGCCTTATACTAACGCAGCAGTGATGAGTATCGTCCACAATCACCCTATACCAGCAGTTGATGGTAATGTATTGCGTGTTTGGAGTAGATTGACTTGCAATGATCGTGATATAGCAGCACCAAAAACGAAAAAAATATTCGAAGAGGAATTACAACCATTTGTTGAAAGCGA
Organism: Mammaliicoccus sp. F-M27; assembly: GCF_022387115.1. Classification (NCBI taxonomy): domain Bacteria; kingdom Bacillati; phylum Bacillota; class Bacilli; order Caryophanales; family Staphylococcaceae; genus Mammaliicoccus; species Mammaliicoccus sp. F-M27. The sequence continues at coordinate 128,503 of NZ_JAJNIE010000007.1, forward strand.
GTCGGGTGATTTTAATCAGGCAATGATGGAATTAGGTGCTACAATTTGTACGCCAAAGAAAACTTTATGTATTATGTGTCCCGTACAAAAACATTGTTCAGCTTTTGCTGAAGGTCGAGTATCTGAATTACCAGTTAAAACGAAAAAAGCGAAGAAAAAAACAGTTGATTATTCAGTATTATATATTACAAATAGTGCTGGAGAGATTCTAGTACGTCAAAGAGATACTAAGTTATTAAATAGCATGTGGGAATTTCCAATGTTCGATGCTGAAGATAGCATTCATAGTATTGAAGAAGAACTAGATGCGGTCATTGATGTTCAAGAAGAGCCTATGTTCACAACGAAACATGTATTCACACATATGACATGGAACATGAAAGTATACAGAGCATATACTCAGAAGCAATCATTTGAACCGCCTTATAAATGGATGAAGAAAGACGAAAAAGAAAATTTATCATTCTCAACGTCCATGTCAAAAATTTTTCATGAAGTTAACACATAAATTAAAAACAAACATAATTTTAGCTTATTATTTTTAATATGTTATAATAACTTGGTAAATAATTAAAAGGTGGTGTGGAACATGGTCAAAGAATCCATACCAAAAGAGGGCCAAGTAATTAAAGTGCAAAGTTATAAACATGATGGTAATATACATCGTGTATGGTCAGAAACAACAGTTCTTAAAGGTACGAGTCATGTTATTATCGGTGGGAATAATCGAACACTCGTAACAGAAAGTGATGGTCGAACTTGGGTAACAAGGGAGCCAGCGATTGTTTATTTCCATGCAGAGTATTGGTTTAATGTAATTTGTATGTTCCGCGATGATGGTGTTTATTATTATTGTAATTTATCTTCACCTTTTGTTTGTGATGAAGAAGCTATTAAATATATCGATTATGATTTAGACATCAAAGTTTATCCAAGTGGAAAGTATCATTTGTTGGACGAAGATGAATATCGTCAACATATGAAGCAAATGAATTATCCTAAAGACATTGATGCAATTCTAAAAAGAAATGTTGATATTCTACAACAATGGATTGAACGTAAAAAAGGACCATTTGCGCCAGACTTTATTAAAGTTTGGCAAGAAAGATTTCATTCAATTGATAGACGAAATTCATGAGAATGAAAACATAGCAGCCTAGCAAAAGCTAGGCTGTTTCGTTTGGACTATGATTGGGGGAACGGAAATGATTAAAAGGTATTTACAATTCGTGAAACCATATAAATGGCATATTGTAGGTACGATTATCATTGGAATTTTAAAATTTGGGATTCCATTATTGATGCCATTATTAATAAAATATGTTATTGATGATGTAATCAATAATGGGGCATTATCTATTGGGCAAAAAACAGAAAAATTAGCTTATGCGATGCTAATTATGGGATTTATTTTTGTGGTTTTAAGACCACCAATAGAATATTTCAGACAATATTTAGCGCAATGGACATCTAATAAAATTCTTTATGATATTCGAAAAAAATTATATACACATTTACAAGCACTCAGTTCTAGATTTTATGCTAATAACAAAGCAGGAGAAATCATATCTAGAGTGATAAACGATGTTGAACAAACGAAAGACTTCATACTAACTGGTTTAATGAACGTCTGGTTAGACCTAGTTACAATTATAATTGCACTTAGCATTATGTTTGTTCTAGATGTTAAGCTTACTTTTTCAGCAATCGCGATATTCCCTGTATTTATTTTCAGCATCTATTATTTCTTCGGAAGATTACGTAGTCTTACGAGAAGAAGATCTCAAAGTTTAGCAGAACTACAAGGCTTTTTACATGAACGAGTTTCAGGAATGTCAGTGATTAAAAGTTTTGCCATTGAAAAAAATGAAGAAAAAAGATTCGACATAAGAAACCAAAATTTCTTAACTAAAGCTACTGACCATACTAAATGGAATGCTAAATCTTTTGCAGTTATTAATACAGTGACAGATATCGGACCATTAATTGTTGTAGGTTTCGGTGGGTTTCTCGTGATACAAGGTAATTTAACAGTAGGTACGTTAGCTGCATTTGTTGCATACTTAGAACAATTATACGGACCGTTAAGAAGATTAGTAGCATCATCTACAACTTTGACACAAAGTATTGCATCTATGGACAGGGTGTTTCATCTGTTCGACGAAAAGTATGACGTGAAAAATGAAGACGATGCGAAAGAAATTAGAATTAAAGATGGACATATAGCATTTGAAAATGTTTCATTTAAATACAACGAATATGAAGATGATGTGCTTACTGATATTAACCTTGATATTAAAAAGGGTGAAACAGTTGCCTTTGTCGGTATGAGTGGTGGCGGTAAATCTACTTTGATTAGTTTACTTCCTAGGTTTTATGATGTTACAAAAGGTAGTATCAGGATTGATCATCATAACGTAAAAGATTTCACTACTGAAAGTCTTAGAAATCAAGTTGGAATGGTAGAACAAGATAATATCCTTTTTTCTGATTCAATAAAAGAAAATATTCTACTTGGTAAACCAAATGCCACTGATGAAGAAGTTATTGCAGCAAGTAAGAAAGCTAATGCTCATGACTTTATTATGTCTTTACCAAATGGATATGATACAGAAGTTGGCGAACGAGGTGTGAAATTATCTGGTGGTCAAAAACAACGCGTTTCTATCGCTAGAATTTTCCTTAATAATCCACCTGTTTTAGTTTTAGATGAAGCTACAAGTGCCCTTGATTTAGAAAGTGAAAAAATTATTCAAGATGCTTTAGAAATATTAAGCTCAGAAAGAACAACACTGATCGTCGCGCACAGATTATCTACGATTACACATGCTGATAAGATTGTAGTAATTCAAAATGGTCATATTGAAGAAGTAGGATCACATAAAGAATTAATGCAAGCTAAAGGTAGTTATTACAATTTATATAGTATTCAATCGTTCGGGTAATATTACAATACCTCCTTATTCTATCTCTATCATTAACATGATAGAGATAGAATAAGGGGGATTTTTTATGAGCTTTTTAAATATATTGCAACTGATCGTGAATATTTTATTCTTTGTAATTATCATAGGTGTTTTGATTACGTGTATATCGCTTTACATTATAGATAAAAGGCAAAAACATCACAGTGTATTAAGAAATTATCCTTTATTAGGTAGAGTCCGATACTTTCTTGAAATGATTGGACCTGAGTTAAGACAATATCTAATCTTGAATGATAATGATGGCAAACCTTTTTCTAGAAAACAGTATTTAAATATGGTTATGCCTGGAAAATATAAAAATAGAATAGAAAGTTTTGGTTCGCTAAGAAAGTTTGAAGAACCAGGTTTTTATTTGCAGAACGCTATGTTTCCTGTAGATCATGACGAATTAGAAATTAATCAAAACGAAATAATGTCTACATATATTTATAATATTTCAAACTAAGGACTTTTTGATCGAAAAGAGAGTCAAATTCAACAAGAAGTTGAGCCATATAAATTGACCCAAAACAATGAAATCATCATTGGGGAGAACTTAAAGCATCCATTTATTGCGAAAAGATTGGTAGGACAGTCGGGAATGAGTTATGGCGCGTTAGGTAAAAATGCAATAACAGCTTTATCTAAAGGGTTAGGAAGAAGCGGTTCGTGGATGAATACAGGTGAAGGTGGATTAAGTGAACATCATTTATCTGGAGATTGTGATATCATCTTCCAAATTGGACCCGGATTATTTGGTGTGAGAGATGAAGATGGGCACTTTGATGAAAAAGAATTTGTTGAAAAAGCGAATATAAAGCAAGTTAAAGCATTTGAATTAAAATTAGCTCAAGGTGCAAAAACAAGAGGCGGTCATATTGAAGGTCAAAAAGTCACAGAAGAAATTGCAAAAATAAGAAATGTGACACCATTTGAAACGGTGAATTCACCGAACCGATTCGAGTTTCTTCATAATAATAAAGAACTACTTGAATTTGTAGAGAAGTTAAGAAGGTTATCCGATAAACCTGTTGGAATTAAAATTGTTGTAGGTAATATAAACGATTTAAAATTATTAATTCATGATATGGTCTCGACGAATATTATTCCTAATTTCATAACTGTAGATGGAGGAGAAGGTGGAACAGGCGCAACATTTCAAGAACTCGTTGATACTGTAGGGTTACCATTATTTACAGCTTTGCCAATATTAGATGTAGAATTGAAAAAACATAAAATTAGAGACAAAGTTAAAGTGTTTGCTTCAGGAAAATTAATAACACCAGACCAAATAGCGATTGCCTTAGGGTTAGGCGCTGATCTTGTAAATGTGGCGAGAAGTTTAATGATTAATTTAGGGTGTATTATGGCGCAACAATGTCATACAAATAATTGTCCCGTTGGCGTAGCTACTACTGATCCTAAAAAAGAAACAGCATTAGTTGTGTCAGAAAAAGAATATAGAGTTTCAAATTATATTGTGAGTTTACATGAAGGACTATTTAATTTAGCAGCTGCAGTTGGTGTGAAAAGTCCAAATCAAATAAGAGAGCATCATTTATTGTATAGAAGTTATAATGGTGACTTAATGAATATTATAGAATACAAAAAGTCCTTATATAAAGAAAATTAAATCAAAAAATAGAGTTTGGAATATAGATCCCAACTTAAAATAAATCACCCAATCCGAAAATGATTCCAACGGATTGGGTGATTTTATATTTCTAATTTTGTAAAGTGCTGACGCCCAGGGGAATAGTATGTGAGAGAGACTACAGGCTCGAGCCATACCCCCAGGCAAGCATGCACTTTACAAAGTTATTTTAGTTTAGGACATTTATGTCCGAGACTCTATTTTTATAGGTCAAAGTCTTCATCTTCAATTTGAATGTCACTATCTTCGGGATGATATTTAAAGTAACTAGATGATAGTTTGTCTAAGTGAAGTATAGTAGCTTTGTAATCAAGCATCGCTGATAAGACTTGCATGACATTTTCGATGTAATAATCTTCTTGATTTGGATTATTAGTAATGTCTTTTATAAATATCTTCATTAAATCTTCTTTATAAGGTTCAACTAAATAATCTGGAACTTGGTCAATGTCATGTTTAGCTTTTTGTGATATTCTAACCAATATTTGTTCGTGTTGTGCCATTAGTTCATCGAGTTCAAATTTCATTTGTACCTTTAAATCATCATTTAGATTGTGAATATCATTTTCGTAACGATTCATTTTACGTAGAACTTCATATGCTCTTCGTGTAGCTGCAATTATTTCTTTGAAAAGAATTTTTTTTCGCATTTGACTAAAAGCTTGTTTTTTAGTGTATGCTCTTTCTTCTTTATAATAAAGATAAAATTGTTCGAGCTTTACGATTCTCGTTCTTATCGTTTCTAAATCTTGCTTTACATAATGAAATTCAGTCGTACCATTTAAGACTAATCTAAACCATTTGAATATGTCAGTAGATATATTCAATGAATTATAGTACATTTTTGTTTCAAACTTTGGTGGTAGAAAAGTGAAGTTAACGATAAAAGCACTTAGTACCCCAATCATGACTAGTAGAAATCGGTAGATGGCAGATATATAGAAATCACCTTCATGATGTCCAAGTATGATTAAAGCTGTAACAACAGCTAAGTTAGAAACATGTTGTAGATTGAATTTATATAGTATTGAAATGATGATGACTGCCGTTAAACCAATAAAGACGACGTTGTTACCAAATATTGAAAATATTGTAACGGCAGTTATGGCACCTATCACATTACCTTGAAATTGCTCTACTATTGTTTTAAAAGAGCGATAAACGCTTGGTTGCATGGCAACCATAGCAGCTACACCAGCTATTGATGTTATCAATGTTGGTCCTGGCAGTAAATTTGCTAGAAATATTGCTAGGACAATAGCGATACCAGTTTTAAATATTCTTGCCCCAAATTTCATAGAACCATTCCTTTTTGTTATTAAAACAGGGTTGTAATAAATATCACAAGCCTAGTATATATTGGTTATACATTGTTTTTAATAACTTTTCAAGTTTATAGTTGAGATAATGCGTAATCAGCAGCATTTAATGTCTGTTTTATGTCTTCTTCTGTATGTTCTGTCGTTATAAACCACGCTTCATATTTAGAAGGCGCTAAATTAATACCTTGGTTTAACATAGCTTTAAAGAACTTCGCAAATTTTTCACCGTCAGTATTTTCAGCTTGTACATAGTTTTTTATTTTTTCATCCGTAAAGTATAATGTTAAAGCACCTTTTACTCTGTTTACTGTTGCTTGAACTTTGTGTTTTTCAATGAGTTCTAGTAAACCATCTTCTAATTGCTGACCTAGGTGATCTAACTTCTCATAGACACCAGGTTGTTCTAAAATTTCTAACAATGCGATACCAGCTCTCATTGAAAGTGGGTTTCCAGCCATTGTACCAGCTTGATATGCAGGTCCTAATGGTGCGACATGTTCCATAATTTCTTGTCTTCCACCATAAGCACCTATAGGTAAACCACCACCAATGACTTTACCAAATGCGGTTAAGTCGGGATATACACCTAGTAAATCTTGAGCAGCTCCGTAATGGAATCTAAATGCAGTTATCACCTCGTCGTAAATAACTAATCCGCCGTGTTCATGTGTGATGTCATTTACTGCTTCTAAAAATCCTTCTTTCGGTTCAACCATACCAAAGTTACCAACAATAGGTTCTACTAATACACCTGCAACTTGATCTCCCCAATGATCCATCGCTTCTTTAAAAGAATCGACATCATTAAATGGAACAGTAATAACTTCTTGCGCTACACTTTTTGGAACACCAGCTGAGTCTGGCGTGCCCAGTTGTGAAGGGCCACTACCTGCTGCTACAAGAACAAGGTCTGAATGACCATGATAACAACCAGCGAATTTTATGATTTTATCACGATTTGTATAAGCGCGGGCAACTCTAATAGTAGTCATCACTGCCTCAGTACCTGAATTAACAAATCTAATTTTTTCTAATGACGGAATTGCATGGCGTAATTTTTTAGCAAAAGTAATTTCATATTCTGTAGGAGTTCCGAATAATACACCGTCCTCTGCTGCATTTTTAATCGCTTCTGTAATGTGTGGATGTGCGTGACCTGCAATGATAGGACCATAAGCTTGTAAGTAATCAATGTACTTATTGTCATCTACATCATAGAAATATGCGCCTTTAGCTTTTTTCATAACGACCGGTGCACCTCCACCAACTGCTTTGTATGAGCGAGAAGGGGAATTAACACCACCTAAAATATATTCGTCTGAAAGTGTTTGTAAATATTCACTTTTTGCAAAATTCATGTTATCAACCTCTTTTAATTTAATTATTTTCATTTATATCGTATCATAAAATGGAGTAACTATCGTTTATAAGGAGTGCAAATCATGATACAAATTGGTGAGAAATTTCCAGAATTCGAATTAAAAAATCAAAATGGTGAAATTGTAAGCAGTAAGGACTTAAAAGGAAGTAAAAGTGTTGTATATTTTTATCCAAGAGATAATACGCCAACTTGTACGACAGAAGCTTGTGATTTTAGAGATAATTTAGAGCTTTTCAACGATTTAAATACTAAAGTATACGGAATCAGTGGTGATAGTGAAAAGAAACATTCTAATTTCTCTAATAAGCATAACTTAAATTTTGATTTGTTAGTTGATGAAGATTATAAACTATCAGATGAACTAGGCGTATATCAACTGAAGAAATCGTTTGGTAAAGAATCAATGGGGATTGTTAGAACGACATTTGTGTTAGATGAAGAAGGGGTAGTAAAACATATCATCGAGAAAGTGAAAGTCAAAACACAAATAGAAGAGTTGAAAAACATTATAAAGGGATGATATAGATGAAGGTCGTAACTTTAATGAGGTTAAAAGATCAAGAAGAAAGACTAAAAGAAACATTTCCTAATATAGAGTTCACATTTTATAAGCATCCTAACTTGGCAGATGAAGAAGTACTTAAAGACGCTGATGTATTAGTTAGCTATCATAGTGAAGTAGATGAATCATTTTTAGATAAGTGTAAACAGCTTAAACTAATCGCTTGGTTCGCAACAGGGGTTAATCAATTACCTTTAGATTACATTAATAAAAGAAATATTAAATTAACGAATGCAAAAGGCGTACATGCTATACAAATAGCAGAATTTATATTCGCTTATATCTTAAATGATATCAAGTTATTTAAAGAAACCTATGAATCACAGAAGAAAAGGGCATTTAATCATAAATTAAGCCCTGATTCAATCAATGATAAAACAATATTATTTCTTGGAACAGGAAAGATTCCAGAAAGAACTGCAGAAGTAGCAAAAGCATTTAATATGAAGGTAATCGGTATAAATACAACTGGTCATGACGTTTCAGGATTTGATGAAGTATATTCTATAGAAGAAAGACGTCAAGTTTTTAATAAAGCAGACTTCATAGTGAATGTATTACCAGAAACTGAAGATACAATTCATTTGTTACAAAAAGCAGACTTTGAACATATGAAAGCAGACGCCCACTTTATTAATGTAGGAAGAGGAACCGTTGTAAAAGAAGCGGTACTAGTAGAAGCATTGATTAATAAAGAAATCAGATTTGCTTCTATTGATGTGTTTGAAGTAGAACCTTTACCAGCCACTTCTAAATTATATGATATGGATAACGTGTTTATAACGGCTCATATTTCTGGAAATGATAGAAATAACTTAAAGAGAAGCACTGACATACTTGTTGAAAATTTAAATCAAATAATTAATGGGAATTTAAAATCATTATTTAATGAAGTTAATTCAAAAGCAGGATACTGATTAATTGTTTGACAAATTGCTACTAAAAGGGATATATTATAAATAATAATCATTATAAATTAGAAGGTGGGTGTAAGGATGCAACAAAATGTTGAGAATGTTGAACACATGTTAGACGATGCAATTGGTACTTTACGAAGTACAGGTGTTAGAATTACACCACAGCGTCAATCGATTCTTCAATATTTAATTGAAACAGATAGTCATCCTACTGCTGATGAAATTTATCAGTCACTTTCACCACAATTTCCAAATATGAGTGTTGCTACAGTTTATAATAACTTAAAAGTTTTTAAAGAGACTGGACTTGTTAAAGAATTAACGTATGGTGATGCTTCAAGCCGTTTTGATTTTGAAACGCATAATCATTATCATATCATTTGTGATCAATGTGGTAAGATATCTGATTTTCATTACCCGAGATTAGATGAGGTTGAACAATTAGCTCAACACGTTACGAGTTTTTCAGTTACTCACCACAGAATGGAAATATATGGTGTTTGTCCAGAATGTCAAAGTAAGAATAAATAAAGAAAAAGCTAAAGGTAATTTACCTTTAGCTTTTTTTCTTTTCTTCATTAGTATCTGCAATTTCCTGTTCTTCTAACTTCTTAGATTTACGTTTGTTATTATAATCTTGGTTAAATGTCTTGCCTTCTAGGTTCTTGTCCAAAGTAAGAGGTTGGTTACAATTCGCACATATATCTGCGCGTCCCAACATTTTTGTATAATGATCACAGTTTGGACATTGAACTTGTATTGTACGAGAGCTTAACATACCTATCCAAAAATACACCACAAAAGATAAACCAAGAGCCAACATCCCCAGAACTAAGAAAATACTAAATACAATTTGGCTTTTGAAATAGTAAAAGAAGAATACACCTACATACATTACAATCATTCCTAAAAAGATTAATCCTAATGCAAAAGATCTTATTCTGTTAATTTTACTAGTAGGTTTCTTACGAAATAGCTTCAATTCTATTCCCTCCATACTATTTAATACTGATAAAGTATAGCATAATTTCTATTAAAATATATAGTACCTTATAAAGCGAAAAAATACACGAATTTGTATGTAGAAATCGTTGACGTAGCCGTTATATCTTGATATATTATAAAAGTCGTCAAAACAGACAGACGAAACAAAATAAATTGATTGTTAAAAAGGTTAATAAAGTGTAAATTTGACGCTTGAAATTAATCAAGTAACAATGTAATATAAATTATGCAAGTTGATTGATTCAGAAATGACAGCTTGAAAAGATTAGTCACTTCCGAAAAAAAAACAAAATATTATTTTTTTAAAATAATACTTGCATTGATATTTAATAACTGGTATAATTGATTCTTGTAGCGGTTAAAATGAACATTGAAAACTGAATGACAATATGTCAACGTTTAATTCCGATAATTGAGTACTGAAAGTACTTCAAAGAGTGATTGGCTTAACCAATCAAAGATGAGCTAATCAAGCTTACTTCTATTATGGAGAGTTTGATCCTGGCTCAGGATGAACGCTGGCGGCGTGCCTAATACAT
>NZ_JAJNIE010000008.1:0-132667 GCF_022387115.1 Mammaliicoccus sp. F-M27
AATTTAACAAGTCCCGATTTTACTGCTTTTAAAAACGCAATTTCACTATTCAGTTCTTGAGCAGCTTCCTCAGTTGCACATAATGCAAATGCCTTAGAAAGCTCCGTCACTGTTGTCACAAATCGCTCTCTTTCTTTCTCACCTAATCCAATGATATAGTCCATCGTATTTGAGATAGCATTATAGCGATTTAATTGATCTTCTGACTCAAAGTCAGAATAGTCATGGTTATACAACATATCTTGAATGATATCGTATTTCATTAACATTAGTTCTAGCGCTTTATCTGTATCTATACCTGTTTGTTCTCTATCAGAATCCGTATACTCTTTTAGTGCTTCCTTCAGACTTTCAGCAATACCTACATAGTCAACAATTAATCCACCTGGTTTATCTTTAAATACTCTATTAACACGTGCAATAGCTTGCATTAAATTGTGACCTTTCATCGGTTTATCTATGTACATTGTGTGCATTGAAGGTACATCAAATCCTGTTAACCACATGTCTCGCACAATTACGAGTTGTAATTCATCATTAACGTCTTTCATACGATTCTCTAGAAGATTTCTTCGCTTTTTCGGACCTATATGTTTTTGGAAGTTTTGCGGATCACTAGATGAACCTGTCATTACGACTTTGATAACACCTTTGTCATCATCATCTGAATGCCATTCGGGTTTAAGTCTTACAATTTCATCATATAAATCAACTGCAATACGACGACTCATTGTGACAATCATACCCTTACCCTTCATTGCCTTCTGTCTTGTTTCAAAGTGATTAATAATATCAGTCGCTAAAGCATGTACACGTTGTTTTGCACCAGATAGAGCTTCTATACGTGACCACTTAGATTTCAATCGAGATTTAGTATCTTCTTCTTGGCCAGAAGTAATGACATCATATGCTTCATCAATATCTAAATCGGTTGGTAAATTTAATGGAATAATACGACTTTCATAGTATATTTTAACCGTACTACCGTCTTCTACAGATTGTGTCATATCATATACATCAATATAATTACCAAATACCATTTGCGTATTCTTATCTGTAGAAGATACAGGTGTTCCAGTAAAACCAACGAACGAAGCGTTAGGTAGAGCATCTCTTAAATATTTTGCATACCCATATTTAATACCTTCACCTTTTTCATCGTAAGTTGCTTTGAAACCATATTGTGTGCGGTGTGCTTCGTCTGCCATAACTACTACATTTTTACGTTCTGTTAATGCATCCATTGTCACTTGACCTTCTTCAGGTTCGAATTTCTGCATAGTTGTAAATACGATACCACCTGATTCTACAGATAATAGTTCTTTCAATTCTTTTCGTGATTCAGCTTGTTTAGGTGTTTGTCTTAATAATCCTTTACCAGAACGTCCTTTGGACTTAACAAAAGTACCATACAATTGATTGTCTAAGTCATTACGGTCTGTTACGACCACTAATGTTGGATTATTTAATTTTTGAATTAACTTTCCTGAGAAGAAAACCATTGTCAAACTCTTACCAGAACCCTGTGTATGCCAAATAACACCACCTTTACCATCACCATGTTCAGATGTTGCTTCCATAGCACGATCAACGGCTTTATTAACTGCATAATATTGATGATATGCAGCTAATATTTTAACTATATTTCCTTTACCATCATCTTGGAACAAAACAAAATGATGAATTAAATCTAATAGTACCTCTTTATTTAACATACCGTGAATCAATATATCTAAACTACGAAACGTTGATGAATCTTCAGTTTTTCCATCTTTAGTACGCCAAGTCATAAAACGATCATAATCAGCAGTTAAAGAACCAGCTTTTGTATTAACACCATCACTCGTCACTAATACTGCATTATGATTAAATAATTGTGGAATTCTCATTTTATAAGTTTCTAACTGATGGTATCCATCTTCAATACCAACAGATTCATTTGTAGAATTTTTCAGTTCAATTACCACTACTGGTAATCCATTTATGAATAACACAATATCAGGTCTTTTTTTATAATCTCCATTTTCAACAGTTAATTGATTAACCGCTAAGAAATCATTATTTCCTGGGTTATCAAAGTCGAATACATATACCAAATCATTAATCGTCTCACCGTCATCATTATAATGTTCAACCTCAATACCATTTGTAATCATTTCATGGAAAGAACGGTTATTCTCTAATAAACTAGGAGACTTCTCAATAGAAATTTCACGCATAGCCTGTTCAATTGCACTATTATTTAGTTCAGGATTAATAAGTCTCAAAGCCGCTTCCAAACGATCATCAAGCACAACATCTTTGTCGCTCTCCCGTTCATTCATAATCCCATTTTCACTACTATCTCGACCATTCTTAACAGAATAGCCAAGACCCTCAAACCACTTCAGTGCAACCTGTTCTAAATCATCTTCACTAAATTGAAAGCTCATCTTCATTCACCTCGATGTCATCAGGTATCTCAATTTCACCTGACATTAATTTTGGTAATAACGTGTCTCTTAATTGCGTCAATTTTTGGTTTTCTTGAGAAAGATGTTCTATTATTTCCATATATGGTTTTATTAAATTATCAAATTTTAGAGATATATCTTTATCTATAACTATGGGAACTTTCAATATTACATTCTTTGCAATTCTTATAACAGTTGTGCCTGTAGCGCTACCTTCTACAAACTCACGATATTTGGCAGATTGTAATAAAAAATACAATACATACTTAGGAATTGCTGTCTCAGTAATTTTAAAAACATCTAAACTAAAAATCATTGTTTTATTTAAATTAGGAATTATTGCAGGTGCTCCAAGTATTTTTCTATCTTGAGTTAAATCAGTTGCTGCAATTAAGATATCTCCAGGATTAACTAAATGTCTCTCTTTATAATCACCAAAGTAATACTTTGTTTTATTTGATTTAAAACCTGATATAAAGTTGAAATTACTAATACTTAATAGTGGAAAAGAATCACTTCTTTCATGTTGTTTATCTAGAAAAGCACCCTTATATGATAAACCTTTTATAATATCCACATAATTTCCTAATTCGTTAACTTCCCAATCTCTAGGTATCTTCCCTAATTCACTATCAACCATCACTCCGCCGCTTGATTTGTATGGATTTCCATTTTCATCAGGGAATTCAAAATCAACAAACCAACGTTTGAATAGTGTTTGAGAAAGATCTTCAAGATTTGCTATGATTTTTTTATTGGTTTCAATTTTCTTATCTATATTTTTCCCAAGGTTCACTATATAATTCTGTATATGTTTTATATTTGGAACTTTAATTTCATAACCTAGTATTGCTTTTTTATCACCACGAGGCATTTTTGTACCTTTAGCTGTTTGAGTCATATAATCAAAAAATTTGTCTTGTGATAAATAATAATATAAATAATCATTTGTTGTATTATTGCTACAAGAATTTAATATCAGTACATCATTAGAAGCACCACCTGGAATTTCTGCTTGCCAAATTTTCTTAAAGTATGGCCTGATATTGGATATTAATATATCATTTTCATAGTATTTTTTTACAGACTTAGTATTTGGTAATTTCTCAGCATTTTGCTTCCCATTACGATTTGGCAATAGATTTTCGGTAGATATATAGTTTTCTAAGCTGACGTTTTCAATTAATAATTTTTCATTCCTATATTCTATAAGTTCCCCTAATTCATATTCTTTATACTCCATAACCTAACCCCTCCAATGATTTTCGGATTTGGTTTTCGAGTTCTTTTGATTTCGCAAATTGTTCACTTAAATCTGCTGTGATTCTTTCCATTTTCTGTTCAAATGGTTCTGAATCTTCTTCTACTTCTGCTAATCCTACATAACGTCCTGGCGTTAAGATGTATTCGTTATCTTTTATTTCTTCTGTCTTTGCTACTTTACAGAAACCTGCTTTATCTTCATATTGATTATCGTTTGTTCCACGCCATGAATGATAGACATTTGCTATATCTTTTATTTCATCATCTGAAAATTCTTTTAATGTTCTTGATACCAAGCTTCCTATATTTCTAGCATCTATAAATAGTACTTCTCCACGTCGCTCATTCTTACCGTTTTTAGATTTGTTTTTTGACAGGAACCATAGACATACAGGGATAGGTGTAGAATAGAATAATTGTCCTGGTAAAGTGACTATACATTCAACTAAGTCTTGTTCAATTAAGTTTTTACGTATTTCTAATTCATCTTTACTGCTTGTAGACATCGAGCCATTCGCTAATACAAATCCTGCAGTACCACTTGGTGCAAGTTTAGAAATCATATGTTCAATCCATGCATAGTTGGCATTGCCTTTTGGAGGAATACCAAATTTCCAGCGGTAATCATCTAATAATTTTTCTTGTCCCCAATCACTTGCATTGAATGGCGGATTAGCTAATATAAAATCAGCTTTCAAGTCTTTATGTAAATCATTATGAAATGTGTCTGCATGATGATCACCTAAATCATTATCTATACCTCGAATAGCCAAATTCATTTTTGCTAATTTCCAAGTAGTTGGATTAGACTCTTGACCATAAACAGCAATATCATCTATGCGGCCTTGATGTCGTTCGATAAAATGTTCACTTTGTACAAACATTCCGCCCGACCCACAACAAGGATCATAAATTCTACCTTGATAAGGTTCAACCATTTCAACAAGTAATTTAACTATTGAAGCTGGTGTATAGAATTCCCCAGCATTTTTACCCTCAGCGCTCGCAAATTTTGCAATAAAGTATTCATAAACACGTCCCAAGACATCTTGCTTCTTACTTTCAGAGTCTCCGACCTTGAAAGTAAATAAATCAATAATATCTCCTAATTTTTCCTTGTCTAAAGCTGGTCTTGCGTAATCTTTAGGCAAGACCCCTTTTAAAGACTCATTTTCTCTTTCAATTGCTATCATAGCTTTATCGATAATTTGACCAATTTCTGGCTTCTTAGAATTATCATTTATGTATTGCCACCTCGATTCTTTAGGAACCCAGAAAATATTTTCTGCTAAGTATTCATCTTTATCTTCTTCATCTGCATATTCATCATTCAATAATTCTTCATACTTTTCCTCAAATGAATCAGAAACATATTTCAAAAATATAATACCTAATGCTACATTTTTATATTCTGCTGCATCCATACTTCCACGTAACTTATCTGCTGCTTGCCATAACTTTTCTTCAAATCCAATTGTTGCCATCTTAGTCATGCACTCCTTTTGAACTGTTAATTAAATCTAATAAATTGCTTATGTTATAATATTCATTTATTTTTTTACATTCAAAAACTTTATTTTCTTTAATTATTGCGTTTTTTAATTCTTCTAGTATAAATTTATCAGTTATACTGTTGATATATTCCCCGCACTTCTGCATAGCGTCAAAGCGATTATGAGATGTTGATACATTTATAAATGATAGTAATAAATTTATTTGTTGTTTTATTTCAATAATACTACTTTCCAGAAGGTTTAAATATTTAGCACTGATAGTATCAACATAACTAAAAATAAAAGATGAATTCTTAATATTTTCGGCAACATTATCAATAAACATATTATATTCACTTTTATTAATATCCTTTAATTTTTTATGTTTATTATTATCTAAACTAGTGAAAAAATTAGCAATTTGAACAAAATCTGTATTATTTATAATTGTAAATATCTCATCTTTACTATGTGTACTAGAGTTTCCTTCTAATATTTCCAATATATCATCAATTTCCATTTCATCAATACTTATTTCGGTATTGAAAGTGTTATTTATTGCTTTCTTAAGTTCATTAACATTTCCAAATCGATCTTCTCGATTTGGTTTAGTAGATTTTTCAATAATATACTTTAATTTAGAATCTAACTTATCTAAATGAGCCATATCAAATGCTCTGAAATCTTCAGTGAAAATTGAATATATTACACGCCCAATACTATAGATTTCAGATTTTTCATCCGCACTTTTTAAATCTTCATATTGTTCAGGAGAAATATAAAAGGGTGTACCCCAATTTGAAGTACCAGTCTTAGTTAAAGAAAGTTGAGTTTTTACTCCTTCCAATTTAGAAGACAATCCAAAATCTGTTAAATAAGGTTCGTTTTTTTCGTCAATTAAAATATTTTGAGGTTTTAAATCCCTGTGTAATATACCTTCAGATAAATAATATTCTATAGCATCTAAAATTTTTAGAATTAACTCTTGTTTATTTATATTATCAATACTATTATTTTCAATAAATGTCACTAAATTATATTTGAATTTAGGCATTACAATTATATCTTCATTATAATCAATATATATAGGCTTTACGATATTTTTATGCACAAGTTGAGTCATATATCGTATTTCTCTATCAAACCTGTGAGGTATAATTTTTTTGTGAGTATTATTTAACTTTTTCATTACTAAATTAGTATATAATTCTCCATTCCGTTCCAGTTCACACTCGTAAATTGTAGAAAAACCACCTTGATCTATAATTTCCCCTTCAATTATCTTTATATTACTCTCCATCAATAGTCCTCCATATATAAAAGTATTTGCTTAAAGTTTTAATATCTATCTATATATCTAATAGAATTTGATAAAACTGAATCTGCAATAGCATTCATTAAATTTGTTTTAGTTATTTTGAGTTCGTTTCCACTTATTAATTTATGAATTTTAGGATATAATGTTTCTGATCCATCCAATAATTTTTGAATAGGATTACCAGTATTGCCGATTCCTTTCATTTTATGAGGAGCAGCTCCAATAAATATATCTGTATATTGAGTAGAGTTTTCTAAGATTGACACATCAAAATTAGTCATATCATCATATTCAATTATTTTATATTTATCTTTCAAACCAGCTTTTTTAAATATCCCACTAATATCCTTAGACTTCAATCCACCATTTCTAACACCTAGAATCAGTACTTTAGCATTGTCATTATAGAGGTTGCCTTTATAATCGTCATTTTTTTGAAATTGATAACGGGCTAAGAAAATATCAAATTCACTCTGAGAATTGTAAAGCTTTGCTTCATTTTTTAATCTATCAAACAAATCATCTAAAAATTCATTTAGTTCCTCAATACTTAACTTACTCAACACTATTCTCCTCCATTCTCATGAAAAAGTTGTGGTAATTTATTTTGAAATCTTTGAATTTTATTCAAGTAGCTATAATACTCCACTAATTCTTCTTCCATTTTAAATGCAATATCTTCTTGGGATTCTTGGCCCAATAAAGAAACCTTATATTCTTGTAATGCTTTCTGAGAAATAACATTAATAACTGTTCCTGTCATTAATTGTTCAAATTGTTCTGTACCTATTTGGCTTGTCAAAAATGCAAATAAATAGTAAGGATTAATTTTATTATCTTTCACTCTCAAAATATTAAAGTTAGAAGATATAATGATATTATTACTTGCTAAATTTTCATTAACAATTGCTATTTTAAGTTCCGAACTTCTAGTACTTATTACAATGTCCATAGGTTTAAGTAGATATTTATCATATTCATCAAGTATCTCTTGGCTGATTTTTTGTTTAGGTATATTAATTTTAAAATCTTTTAAATCGGAAAGATTTAATAAATAACCCGCTTTATCTTTGTTTTGTTCATCATCAAGCTTTTTCTTAGATACATCTTTTCCTCGAATAGCTTCTACGATATCTGTCAGCTTAACAGGATTAAGAAGACGATCTTCAATATTAACTAAGTATCTTACAGGTGATAAATTATAATCATTGTTTTTTATTACTTCTTTACTAACTTTTTTCGAAATTTCTGTATCTGAACTCAGCCCGTTCATAATGCTTTTAATATCTTTGGTCTCAAAGGCTTTTTGTAGTCTCCCTTTTTTAGTATATGTTTCAGAAGCATTGACAAAGACTACATTATCTTCACTGTTTTTCTGTAAAACTAATAAAGTAGTTGATATAGCAGTATTGGTAATTAAATTTGACGGTAGTTGTATAACTGCTTTTACTAAATTATTTTCAATTAAATCTTTTCGAATATCTTTTGCCATTTCAGTAGACATTGCGGCATCTCTTAATACAATGACTCCAACACCATCATCATTTAGGTTATTTAATATACGGTTTGTAAATATCCATTCAGAAAATTTACTTCTTGTTTTTAAGTAATTTGTAGCTGCATTTTTTTCGATTTTTTTCAATCTTTCGTTATCTGCATTCAAAAAGAGTGCGTCTGAATATATATAATCAAATTTATCTTTATTTGCAAAATTTAAAGTAGAATCAGTGTTAATGATTTCAATATTTGGTTTTGATTTTGAAAGTAGTACTTTACTAGCATTGGCAGATTTGGTATTGATTTCTTCACCACGTAAATATTTAAATTGTCCCTCAGTACTTGATCTCCATAGCATATGTCCAGAACCAGACCCTAAATCTAAAAGTGAATTTCCATTGTTATATTTTTTAAAGATAGATAAAGCCAAAGATTCAATCGAATCAGTGTAGTTAGCAATAGCATTTCTATTCATTGTTTGGAGTGTGTAGTAAGTATTTTGTAATTCTGAAAAATTAAGTGTTTTTAACTTTTGAATTAATTCTTCCGCTATTTCAGCTTTAGATTCTATTTCAATATCTTCACCTTTTATAATATTAATTATTAACTCTTGTATTTCTTCTAATGACATAGTTCCTCTTAATTTATCAATATAATTAAATAATTCCATTTGATTACCTTCCTTCCGGTTAATGTTAACCTAACTATAAATCAACCTTCCATTTTTGTCAATGGTTAAATTTAACCATTGACAAAAATGGATTACTAGCTTCATTATAGTTGTTAAATATGAGCATTAGCGATTATTAAAAAGTAGAATTATATTTAGGGATTGTTAGCAATATCACTAATAAGGGGAAGCGTATCGCAAATAAAGCTAGACAATAAGTTGTAATTAGCATGATAAATTTATTGAGGTTAAAATGAAATATATGGATATGAAAATGACAGATATTAAATCGATTAATGTTCTAATTTAATTTTGAAGATAGAATTAAACCAATTGTTGGAAGATTAGAATATGTGGTAGGAGCTAAAGAATTTTAATACTAATCATATGTTATATTTGATTTAATAAAATATAAATAAAAAGTTATCGTAACGGTATTTATAGGGGGATCAGGATTTAATGAAAAGTGCAATAGATATAACGTGGGTTGATTTTTATAAAGAATTTGCTATAAAACTATTGAAATATCATGAAAATCGTAAGGATTTAATTGAAAAAGTAAAAAAAATATATAAAATGACTGAAATTAAACTACCAACTTTAGAGAGAAATAATGATTTAACAGATATTGATCCATTTACAGTGTTTGCTTTATTTAATAAAAGCAGGTTAACTTTAGCAAATAAGGTGAAAATATTGGAAGCAATAGCAGAACTTTTCGAAATTAAGGCAGAATTACCAAATAGTTTTGAGAGTATTCCAACTATCAATAATATGGGAGCTACATTTTATTATTTTAAAGGTGACCGCAATGCAAATGATATTGATGAACTTTGGATGCTATTTAACGCAGCATTAGAATTTGCTAATGATCCTACATCTACTTCTCAAGAAAAATTCATAGAATATTTTGATAAAGTTATGTCCAAAAAAGGAATTCATAATAGTAAATTGACAAGTGGTTTATACTGGATTGCTCCAGAAAAATTTGTCAATCTCGATTCTCGTTCTAGATGGTATATATATGAATCTGGTGAAATTACTGGTGAAACAATAAATAGGTTACCTAGAATAAATGGCAAATTATCAGGTGAAGAGTACATAGAAATAATAGATAACATACAAGATTATCTTTCAAATGAAGAAATTTTAATTGATAACTTTATTGAATTGAGTTACGATGCTTGGCTTTATTCTGAAAAAATTAATTTACAAAAAAAGAATAAAATTGAAACAACAGATGCAGATAAAGATGTTGAATCAATGAATTATTGGATATTTTCACCAGGGTCGCAAGCAATTAATTGGGATGCGTTTTATAAAAAAGGACTTATGGCGATAGGTTGGGAAGAATTAGAAGATTTTTCAATGTATACAAGTAGAGGAGATATGAAAGAAAAGTTACAAGAAATTAATGGAAATACAAACAGCTATATTAATATTACGAATGCTATTTGGCAATTTACTAATGAAATGAAAATTGGAGATATTGTTTATGTTAAAAAGGGCCAAAAACAAATAATTGGCTGGGGAATAGTTACTTCTGAACATGAGTATCATCCAAATCAAGAATTTAAAAATATTCGTACAGTCGATTGGAAAGATAAAGGAGAATGGATCACTTCTATAAAGCCAGCCCCTAAAACTTTAACCAATATTACACCATATAATGATTTTCTTGAAAATCTTAAAATATTATTTGAAGAAGATAAAATTGATATAGAAGATGAAACAGAAGTAGTCTTACCAAATTATGATAGAAATCATTTTTTAAATGATGTATTTATGGAAGAAGAGGATTATCTTAAGTTAGTAAATTTAGTTAGAAGAAAGAAAAATGTTATTTTACAAGGCGCTCCAGGTGTTGGTAAGACTTTTGTAGCTAAACGACTAGCTTATTCAATGATGGGAGTAAAGGATAAAAAACGTGTTCAAATGGTTCAATTTCATCAAAATTATTCTTATGAAGATTTTGTTATGGGATTTAGACCGACAGAATCCGGGTTCGAACTCCGTAAAGGAACATTCTACAATTTTTGTAAACGAGCAGAAAATGATATAGAAAATGATTATTTCTTTATTATTGATGAAATTAACCGTGGAAATCTAAGTAAGATTTTAGGGGAACTATTCATGTTAATAGAGAATGATAAACGCGGAACAGAACTTCAGTTATTATACGCAGACGAAAAGTTTTCTGTCCCTCCAAATATTTATATTCTTGGAATGATGAATACAGCTGATCGCAGTTTAACAATGTTAGATTATGCATTGCGTAGACGATTTGCCTTTTATAATATGACAACAGGATTTATGACAACAGGATTTAGTTCATATCAAGAAAAGCTAGCTAGTTCTAAATTTGATTCTCTTATTCAATGTATTTTAAATTTGAACTCTGAAATTAAAAGAGATGAGTCACTTGGTGAAGGATTTATTATTGGCCATAGTTATTTCTGCAACTTATCAAATGTTACTGACTATGAATTAGAAAATATAGTAGAATATGAAATTATTCCGTTAATAAATGAATATTGGTTTGATGAACCAGATAAGGTAGATTCATGGTCTGGAAAATTAAGAGGAGCTATTCAATGATAGCTATTAAGAATGTGTATTATATGTTGTCATATGCATATAAAGTACTAAATGAAAAAGGTTACCGTAAAGTCGCGACGGAAGATTTCGAGAATGCAATTGATTTGTATGCAGCTATTTTAATTAAGGGCGTATCTATTCAACTAAAACGTGGCTTACATCATGAATACGTAGAAGAAAAAGAATCTTTGAAAATGGTTCGAGGCAAAATTAATATCACAGAATCTATTAAAAATCTAGATATCATGAATCAGAAGCTCAATTGTTCATATGATGAGTTTTCGATTAATATGTATATGAATAAGATAATTAAAACAACTATGATTTTGTTACTTAAAACTGAAATTTCAAATGAGAGAAAGAAAAAAATTAAAAAGTTATTATTATTTTTTGACAAAGTAGATACATTAGAAAAACATAATATCAATTGGAATTTACAATTTACTCGTAATAATCAAACATATAAAATGTTAACGTCTATATGTTATCTAATTATTAAAAGATTACTACAGTCAAAAAAAGATGGAAGTAATCAACTAATGGATTACTCAGATGAGCAACAACTATCACGTTTATTTGAAAAATTTATCTTTGAATATTACAAAAAAGAATTTCCGCAATTAACAGTTACAGCGTCCTATATTCCTTGGATGGTAGATGATGGAGTTAGGGATATGTTACCTGTGATGAAGACCGATATTATCCTTTCATATAATAATAAATATTTAATAATTGATACTAAGTATTATACTAAAACACTACAAAATAACTATGGTGTTAATAAAATTCATTCTGGAAATCTGTATCAAATTTTCACCTATGTTAAAAATCTAGATATTGATTTAAAAGAAAAGTCAGCAAAAGTTTCGGGAATGTTACTTTATGCTAAAACTGATGAAAAAGTATTTCCCGACAATGACTATCAAATGAGTGGAAATCATATTAGTGTAAAAACATTAGATCTAAATTGCGATTTTATTCAAGTTTCAGAGCAATTGAACCAAATAATACTTGAATATTTTAAAATTTGATTTACTGCTGGGTTAATTATATTTTATAACTAATACTATATTTATAGACTTCTACTTTCTAACAGTTTTTGTGCTCACTTTTTCCGCGACTAATTTCTTAGTCTATAGTCTTCGTCTAATAGTTTTCTCACAAAAGTTGACACAATTTACTCCTAAAAGCATATGCTAACAGGACATAAATAAAAAGAGACAAACCCTACGCAAATTAATTTACGTAGGGTTTGTCTACTTGTTAATATAGTGATTTAAAATTTTCTTTAATAATGAGTTCATTTTCTTCTATATTATTAACAACGGGAACCTTATCAAAAAACCGCATCATTTATGATATGCTTCTGCTTATCGGGTAGTAATGCGGTATTTGAAATAGCTTTTATTATACACAATCTATTTTTTAGTTTTATTTGTGATACGCTTCCCCACGCATTATCTTAAATGCTCTATATACTTGCTCCATCAACACGACTTTCATCATTTGATGTGGGAAGGTCATTTTGCTGAATGATAGGGCGTAGTTGCTGCGTTGGAGTACTTTACTATGCAATCCGTTTGATCCGCCAATAATAAATGTGATGTGTGAATTTCCTCGTGTCATGAGGTTATCGATTTCTTTACTAAGCTGTTCGCTTGTTAACATCTTACCTTCTATTTCCAGGGTAATGACGTAACTGTCTTGTTTTACTCTCGACATAATACGGTCCGCTTCTTTTTCTTTCACGATCTCTATATCTTTTTCGCTCATATTATCTGGTGCTTTTTCGTCTGCTACTTCGATTAATTCTGTCTTCGTATAAGCGCCTAATCTCTTATTATATTCGTCTACGGCTTGTTTCCAGTACTTCTCTTTTAGTTTACCGACTGTTATGATTGTTATTTTCATCATTATCCACCTTTATTCATTGTCTTAAAAGTTATCCACAGGTTATCAACTTATGCACAGTTTTCTTTATCATTATATCAACATTTCAATATTTTTGTATATTTTCTTAATATTTAGTCGTTTATTTTTATACATTTTGGTGCTATTTATCCACTGAATTATATACATTGTGGATAGAATGGTGGATAACCCATGTAGTTATGCACAGTTTGTGGACAATTGTGTATAACTGTGGGTATATCTGTGGACAAACTAAAAAGATATCCCCAATTTCAGAATTGGGGATATCTTTTGCCTATATATAATATATTGGCGTTGCTTTTTCTTTATCTGTGTCGCATAAGATGACTTCTTTGTTTGTATCTATGTCGTTTTCGTTTAATATTTGTCCTACGCTCATTCTTGCTAAATCTTTCATGTTATTATCTTGGCTCAAGTGAGAAAGATAAATGCGTTTTGTATTACCTGTTATCACGTCACACATTGCATGTGCTGCGTCTTCATTAGATACGTGACCCATATCACTTAATATACGTTGTTTGGTCTTCCATGGATATCTACCCATTCTTAACATATCTACGTCGTGATTGCTTTCAAATACAAATGCATCACTACCATGTATCATACCTTTCATTCTGTCTGACACATATCCTGTATCTGTTATCATTGTTAATTTTTTATAGTCATGATTGAAGATATAGAACTGTGGGTCTATCGCATCGTGTGACACGCTGAATGACTCGATATCAATACCTGCTAATGTTTTTGTTTCATATGGTTCAAAGTTAAACTTTTGATCAAGTGGTATATTTTTATCTTTAGCTTCTATCATTTGCCACGTCTTCTTGTTGGCATAGATAGGTAGTTTATATTTTCTTGCAAGTACGCCTAACCCTTTTATGTGATCGACATGTTCGTGGGTTACTAAGATGCCTTCTAAGTCGCTGATGTTACGGTCTATTTGTTGAAACAGACCTTCTAATTTTTTACCTGTCAACCCTGCGTCTACGAGTAGGCTTCCTTTATCTGATTCTATATAAGTGGCATTTCCTGTACTGCCACTTGCGAGTACGCTCATTGCGATCACAAGTGTTCATCTCCTTTAATTACCTTCTCTTATGATTCTTCTAACACAGTTGATTCTGGTTTGATTGCATCAATGTACAATACTTTAGTCTTACTTTTACCGTTTTCTTCGGATTTAATTTTGACTTCCCATGAAGGAACAAGTACTTGTCCTCCAATTTCTTTAACGACACTATAATAGCCTAATCTCACGGATTCTACTTTATCACCTTTTTTAAGGTATGTGTTGTAATACAATATGTCTAAAGCTGTCTTAGCATCTGCAATTTTTTGCTTATGATTGTTATCTCCGTTACCTGGTTTCAGTTTATCTAAATATGTTTGTGTATATTTATTTGCTTTACCGTCTTCTATATTAAAGACGATTTGCCCTTTACTATTATTCAGTATAGGTAAACCTTCATAGTTTTGTTCGTAAATCACTTTATTTTTATCTGTGTTGTTACTTTTATCTTTGTATTCTTTACCTTTAAAGGACTCTTTATTGATGAAGTTTTTGAATGATGCTTGTTTGCTACCTTTATCTAAGTCTACATTGATGTCTTTATTAATCTGTGTGTCTTTTTCAGTTAATGTATACACACCTTCAAGTTCATCAGAACTAAATGATTTACTACTGCCTGTTATAGCTTGCATTTCTTTATCTTTATACTCTGGTAATTGTGGAATTTCTATTCCTTCTTTTGAGAAATTCACATCTGATTGTGCGTTAGATTCTTGAACGATCGAGTTGTTAATTTTATTAAAATAGACGACGACCAATCCAATGTTAATCAAAACGAACACAATGATGAAGAGTGACTTGGCATGTTTCCAATCCATTAAGTAAGCCCTCCATTCTCATATCTTTTCCATTCACCATCATATTTAATATACCATTTTGGCGTGAATTCAATTGTATCTTGTAAATTATCAATTTCATTATTTGGTATTGATAAATCATATCCAATAGCCATGTTTGTAACTTTATTAAAGTCTATTTGTGCATTAGAAGCTAAACCGTATCTCACTTCTTCTGATGAAGGCAATTCATCTGCTTCTTTTTTAGACGGTACTGCTACACCTGTTGTGATCAATCCTCTATTATATTCATTAATCGTATCTCTACCCCACACAGCTTCGATTGAAGATAGCTTATCATCATTAAATACTGGATAGTTGTTTAAGAACATTTGGTAATCGATTTTACCCGTCTTCTGATCGGTATCAAATAAACGGAACTCATCTGTATATCCTGCATGTTCATTAATAAATTTAAATGTATTCGTAATCGATTTAGAAATATCTTTTTGACGATTTTCATCTTCCGATAAATTCGTATAACGATACGTTTGCTTTTCTTCGTTTACAGTAGAAATCCCCGTATTATTGTTATATGTTGAAATGTTATCTTCGTTACTGCGTGCAATAACAGATTCTCCAAGAATAACATCATTTAAGTCCGCTACTGATATTTTATTAGATACATAACGGTAAATGTTCATATTATCAGCAGTTTCAGGTGCATAAATTTGGTTGATTTCATTTGTAGTCGTTTCATTCGTAATGATACCCGTATAAGGTTTCAAATCTGATGCAGCTGCTTTATTAATTTGATCGAATTTATGACTTTTCATCGTCGTTTGTAGCTTTACAGCTTTACGTTTATCTTCACTTAATAAATAAACAACCGCTTCGTTTGTAGACTTAGTATCTACTAAAATTCTATCAAAATTAACTTTAGGATAATAACTCATGTTCATGCCTAATACTTGATTCAAGTACATTTCACTCGGGACACTGTCAGGGAAGTCTAAAATCGTATAACGTTCAGATAAATCTTCAAGTTCAACAACTGATTCACTGCTTAAAATATCAACTTTCTTAACTTCTTTGCTCAACATTTGATCCGTTATTCTTTTAATATCTTTTACATTAGACGTCCCTTTCACGTCTGTGCCATTGCGATTAATCATTCTAAAAGGCATAATCACGCTATCAATAGGCTTACTAATCTTAGGTCCAATAGAAGGTGTATCGGTATTAACATCCGTTTCCAAGTCTGTCAGTTCAGGTGTGAATGTCCATACACGGTATGTCATAAATACACTGACTAACACAAGGATTATGAGAATAGCAGATTTAATAACTTCTCTATTACGCATCCCAATCACCAAACTCATCTTCCATGACTTCACATGGCAAGGTAATATAAATAGATGTGCCTTGACCTTCTTTACTATTAGCCCAAATTCTACCTTTATGTGCTTCAACGATTTCTTTAGTAATCGCTAAACCTAATCCAGTACCGCCCATCTTACGCGCTCTTGCTTTATCTACTCTATAGAAACGATCAAATATTTTATCTACTTTATTAACAGGTATACCGATACCATTATCTTTAATCTGGATCGTCATTCTGTTATATAACGTATTTTGTTTCACATGAAACTCTACACGTTTTTGAGATTCTTGAGAATATTTAATCGCGTTTGTTATAACATTATCAAACACTTGTGTCATCTTGTCAGGATCAATTTCTACAAATAGTCCTTTAACTGGTATATCACGAATAAATGTTACATTCTTACCTTGTGACATTTCATGTCTGTTAATAATTTTATTGATGAACATATTGAAGTCAATCAACTCTGAATTCATTTGATCGCTTGAATTGTCCATTTTAGATAGCTGTAATAAATCATTCACGAGACGTATCATGCGATCGGTTTCTTCTCGTGTAACATTTAAGAATGTAGGCGCAACTTCTGGATCACGCCAAGCACCTTCTTCTAATGCTTCTATATAACTTCTCATGGATGTTAACGGTGTTCGTAATTCATGTGAAACATTCGCAACAAATTCGCGTCGTTCATTCTCTAAAATATGTTGTTCCGTAACATCGTGTAATACCGCAATATAACCATTAATAAAGCCGGTATCTTGAATGATTGTACTGAAGTTAACGCGTGCAATGATACCCTCTTCTTCGTTTACATCGATAATGAAGCTATCATTGTTCTCTTGTAAATCATCTAATGAGTAATCATCATCAATATTAAGAATGTCTAATATATGTTTAGCTTCTACATCAGAACGTTCTAGCCCTAACATCTTAAGCGCCATTTCATTGATGATTCGTACGCGACCACGTCTATCCGTCGCTAATACACCGTCACTCATATGTGTGATAACAGAGTCGAGACGTCGTTTTTCACTTTCAGTATTCGCTTGTGCTTCTTGTACACGTTTCGATAAGTTATTAAATGATAAGGCCAGTTCACCAATTTCATCATTTCCATATATCTTCACGCGCTGTGTATAGTTACCTTTAGACATTTCTAATGTTTGGTTACGCATATCTGATATTGGTTTCGTAATTGTTCTCGCAATAAAGAAACCGAGCACAATTGTGATCAATAATGAGATTGCCGTACCTATAATGAAAATCTGGTTAATGTTGTTTAACTGCTCATATACAGAATCAATATCTGATTCAACGTATATATCTCCTACAACTTCACCTTCATATTTAACGGGTTTATTTTTAATCCACACTCTGTTACTATCTGAAGAATCATTTTTCAAAACGATTTTATCATTGGATTTACCTAACGATAATGCCTTTTGTACAGAGCTATCATTTACTTTTTGATTGACGGTATTCTGATTTGTAGCTTTAGATGTCGCAACGATAATTTGATCTTGATCAATAAATCTAATTTCATCAATTTCAGTTCGGTTTGCATAGTCATCTAATATACCTTGTATTTCTTTTTGGAAGTTCCGATTTGGATCTTCTGAGTTGTACGTTTTCTTTATGTTGTAATTAATCTGTTTCACGTGTTGCTCAATGTTTGTCTTGAAGTTACGTGTCAGTTCTTTCTCAAGACTGTTTGTAAAATACAAACCGATAATTTGCATACCAATAATGATTAATAAAACATAAATGACGACAAGTTTAATGTGTAAGGACTGAAATTTCTTTAGCCAATTCATACTATCAGCCTACTCTTGCGTTTGTAGGAAATAACCCACACCTCTACGCGTTACGATATATTCTGGATGAGATGCATCGTCTTCGATCTTTTCACGTAGTCGGCGTATCGTTACGTCTACAGTACGCACGTCACCGAAGTAATCATAACCCCATACAGTTTGTAGTAAATGTTCACGCGTCATAACTTGTCCAATATGTTTCGCTAAATAATGGAATAACTCAAACTCACGATGTGTTAATTCGATATCTCCACCACGCTTTTTAATTGAATAAGCATCTGGATATACTGTAATATCTTTAATAACAATTTCATTCGTTTCTTCATTTTCTGCTTGAGTAGGTTGTGAATAATGTCTACGTAAGTTCGCTTTAACACGCGCAATCAATTCACGTGTTGAAAATGGTTTCGTAACATAATCATCTGCACCGAGTTCTAAACCTAACACTTTATCAATTTCTGAGTCTTTAGCTGTTAACATAATGATAGGCATTTCAAATTTCTTTCGAACTTCTCGACAAACTTCCATTCCATCTCTACCAGGTAACATAATATCTAATAACACTATGTCTGGTTCCTCTGCATATATCAAATCTACTGCGTCATTACCGTCATATGCGCAATAAACATCATAACCTTCTTTTTTTAAATTAAATTCAAGTATATCTGCTATTGGTTTTTCATCATCAACGACTACTATTTTTCTAGCCATATGTTTACCTCATTTCTTTTTGAAAATAAGTATCTTCAAGCACACTCTCGTGCATGATATCCTATACTATAATTTAACACTATTTGTCCATTAATTCTATTGTTTGGCGTTATTCTATAATTGTACAACAAAAAAATGCTTATCGTTATTACGATAAGCATTAAAAGCGGTCCCGACGGGAATCGAACCCGCGATCTCCTGCGTGACAGGCAGGCATGTTAACCGCTACACCACGGGACCTTATATGTATATAATTTAGATGGTGACCCCTACGGGATTCGAACCCGTGTTACCGCCGTGAAAGGGCGGTGTCTTAACCGCTTGACCAAGGGGCCTCTGTTTAACACAAGATTGATTATAGCATGACTGTTATACAGAAGACAAGATTTTATTCAAAATTTTTTATATAATATAAATAGAAGTAATAAAAAGGGATGATGATATGGAGCAAGCGCAAGTTATTAAAAAAGGACATCGCAAATTAAGTAAAGGAGAAATCCTGAAACGATTCATTTTTATCACGATAGGTAGCGTGTTAATGGGCGTTGGATTAGAACTATTTTTAGTCCCTAACAAATTACTTGATGGCGGAATAGTAGGCATCGCGATTATTTTAAGTCATTTAACTAATATGAAACTCGGACTATTTATATTCATATTGAATATTCCCTTTTTCTTTTTAGGTTATAAACAAATTGGTAAGACATTTACGATTTCGACTATTTATGCGATAACCGTCTTATCAATTACAACTGCCTATTTACATCATTTTGAACCTTTTATTAAAGAAACCTTTTTGGTTACAATTTTTGGTGGCGCAATTATAGGTTTAGGTGTCGGTCTCGTCATTAGATATGGCGGATCTTTAGACGGTTCTGAAATCAGTGCAATTTTAGTGAGTAGTAAAGCACCTTTTTCAGTTGGAGAAATCGTGATGCTCATTAACTGTTTCATATTCGCAGCAGCCGGATTTGTATTCAATTGGGAGTCGGCCATGTTTTCCGTAATCGCATACTTTATCGCAGCTAAAATGATTGATGTGACCGTTCAAGGATTTGATGAATCAAAAGCAGTATGGATTATTAGCGATACATATCGAGACATCGGTGAAGCAATTAACGACCGTCTAGGTAGAGGTGTAACTTATCTTAATGGAGAAGGCGCTTATACAGGCGAAGATAAAAAAGTCGTATTCTGTGTAATCACTCGACTAGAAGAATCTAAACTAAAAGATATCGTTACTGAAATCGACAATACCGCATTTCTATCAATAGGAGATGTCAGCGAAGTTAAAGGTGGACGCTTTAAAAAGAGAGAAATTCATTAATATTGAATAAAAACGCATGAAAACTTATAAATTTAGTATGTGAGTTAGACATCCGTATGATAGGGGAGTCTTAATAAAGCTTGAAACGATAAGTTTTTGTGCTTTTTTATTTTAAGTTGGTTATGATATTTCAAGAGAAGCTTGTAAGAGCAAATCGTAACACTATATAAAAAAAGCATATCACGCTTATGACTGAAAAATTCAGTAGCGTGATATGCTTTTTTATTTAAAACTTAATCCCATAAGTTTTCTAATAAGTTTGTTTGGTTTCTATCTGGTCCTACTGAGAAGATAGAAATTTTTACGTCACATAATTCAGAAACGCGCTCTAAATAACGACGTGCGTTATCTGGTAATTCTTCTAATGAACGGCATCCTGTAATGTCTTCTTCCCAACCTGGTAATTCTTCAAAGATTGGTTTACAACGTTCTAATTCTTTTAAGTTTGCTGGGTATTCTGTAATTTCAACACCGTCAATTTCATAAGCTGTACAGATTTTAACTGTTTTAAGACCTGTAAGTACGTCGATTGAGTTGATTGATAAGTCTGTAATACCACTTACGCGACGTGAGTGACGTAATACAACTGAGTCAAACCAACCTACACGGCGTGGACGTCCTGTTGTTGTACCGTATTCACGACCAACTTCACGGATATGGTGACCATCTTCATCGAATAGTTCTGTAGGGAATGGACCGTCTCCTACACGTGATGTATAAGCTTTACATACACCGATAACTTTAGATACATATGTTGGACCAACACCGCCACCTACTGTAACGTTACCAGCAATTGGGTTACTTGATGTAACGAATGGATAAGTACCATGATCGATATCTAACATGACACCTTGTGCACCTTCGAATAAAACTTTTTCATCATTTACGAAAGCATCGTCTAATAATTTAGGTGTGTCTGTAACAAACTCTTTTAAGCGTTGTCCAGCAGCAAAATATGTTTCAAAGATTTCTTCAAACGTGAAACCTTCAG
Source organism: Mammaliicoccus sp. F-M27 (assembly GCF_022387115.1). Taxonomy (NCBI): domain Bacteria; kingdom Bacillati; phylum Bacillota; class Bacilli; order Caryophanales; family Staphylococcaceae; genus Mammaliicoccus; species Mammaliicoccus sp. F-M27. The sequence goes on from NZ_JAJNIE010000008.1 coordinate 21,297, forward strand.
CATTGAACATTTTTTCAAACAATTCATTTTTATATTCTAGATTTTCTTTTAAGCGTTTTTCAAATGTTTCTTTATCTAATAAATCAGCCATACGAATACCGATACGTTGCGCTTTATCTACATAAGCTGGACCGATACCTTTTTTAGTTGTACCAATTTTGTTGTCTCCGCGTTTTTCTTCTTCTAGTTCATCTTGTTTTAAATGATATGGCAAGATTACTTGTGCACGGTTAGAAATTCTCAAGTTATTTGTTATAACACCGCGTTCGTTTAATGCATCTAATTCTTTTAATAAAGCAACTGGATCTACTACGACGCCATTACCGATAACACTTAATTTATCTTTATAAAATATACCTGATGGTACTAAGTGTAATTTAAAAGTTTCTCCATCAAATTTTATTGTATGACCTGCATTGTTACCACCTGAAAAACGTGCAATAACGTTTGCATCCTCTGCTAAGAAATCTGTAATTTTACCTTTACCTTCGTCTCCCCATTGCGTCCCAACTACTACGATTGATGACATGTGAGCACCTCCGCTTTTTCTCATTAACCATAAAGTATTCTATCAGTCCTATAACTAAATTGCAAACTAAAAACGAACATTAGTAAGGAGCGTTTTTTTACAACCTATAAATGTATGATAAACTCTATCAAAGACCATAACCATAGTGTTTAAAAGGATTTAACCTTAAATATTTCATTGTACAAACACAAACATAAAGAAATAATTGTCACTTTACACAAAACAAAAGACGTACATTTTAATAGAAAACTATATAAATGTACGCCTTTTTACCAAAAAACTTTTTTATCCAAATTCCATTCCAGCATGTTGATAATCAATATCTGTGAATTTGTTGTATTGTTTCATGAAGTGAAGTTTAACAGTACCAGTTGGACCATTACGTTGTTTGGCGATAATAATTTCTATTTCACCATTCTCATCTTGTGCACCGGCATCCATTGCTTCTCCATCTTCGTCTTCTCCACCTCTTGAATAGTAATCTTCTCTATACAAGAAGGCAACGATATCCGCATCTTGCTCAATAGAACCCGATTCACGAATATCACTCATCATTGGTCTCTTATCTTGTCGTTGTTCAACACCACGGGATAACTGACTTAGTGCGATAACAGGGCATTCTAGTTCCCTAGCTATCGCTTTAAGCATACGTGAGATTTCAGATACTTCTTGTTGTCTGTTATCTGAGCTACGTGAACCACTACCTTGAATGAGCTGTAAGTAGTCAATCACAATCATGTCCAATCCGTGTTCTTGTTTCAATCTACGACATTTTGCGCGTATATCCGTGATACGGATACCTGGCGTATCATCGATAAATATTTTTGTGCGAGACAGTTTACCGACAGCTACTGTAAACCTACTCCAGTCTTCCTCTGTCATCGATCCTGTACGCAATCTGTTCGAATCAACATTACCTGTACTACAAATCATACGTGTTGCCAGCTGATCTGCACCCATTTCGAGTGAGAATATGCCGACAGAGTAAAAATCTTGATGCGTAGCGACTTGTTGGGCAATATTTAATGCGAAGGCAGTCTTACCGACAGAAGGACGTGCCGCAATAATGATTAAATCATTGCGGTTAAAGCCTGCTGTCATTTGGTCTAAATCTCTATATCCTGTTGGTATTCCTGGCGTTTGACCACTGTTTTGATCAAGTTGCTCAGCGTTATCAAATACAATACTTAAGACATCTTTAATGTCTTTGAATCCTTCTGTACCTCTTGAAGCAGAAATTTCTAATATTCTTTTCTCTGCGTCACCTAACAATGATTCTAAATCCAGTTCTGGATTATACCCATCTTCAGCAATACTATCTGCTACACGAATCAATTGACGTTTCACTGCATGCTTAAACACGATATCTGTGTAGAAATGAATATTTCTAGTTGTCGGAACATTGTTTGCTAATTCAGCTAAATATGCAGGACCACCCGATTCTTCTAACAAAGATTCAGCTGCTAACTCATCCATCAGTGTTACCGAATCAATTTCTTTATTCTGCTCATTTAACATCAACATCGCTCTAAATATATGTTGATGATTTGCACGATAGAAAGCTTCAGGTATTAACGTTTCACCTGTTGAGTTAATCAGTTCAGGATCAATCAAGATTGCACCGATAACAGATTGTTCAGCCTCTATACTATGGGGCATTTGTTTTGCATTCATCATATTATCCATACCATCCATACTGATTACTCCTTTCCGTTTTTAATATTTTTTATTATAACGCATTAAAATAGGTCGGTAAATCAAATACCGACCATTTTAATGAATCACTTAAGCTTCTACAACGTGTACTTTTAATGTTCCAGAAACTTTATTATGAAGTTTAATAGAAACTTTTGTATAACCTAGGCTATGAATGCCGTTAGGTAAGTCCATTTTACGTTTGTCCACTTTAATTTGATGTTGTTTTTCTAATGCTTGAGTAATTTGTTTCGTACTTACTGATCCGAACAATTTACCACCTTCACCTGTTTTAGCAGGTATTTCAACTTCTATTTCTTCTAGTTTTTGAGCAAGTGCTTTTGCATCATCTATTTCTTGTTGTTTTAACTCTTCTTGGCGTTTATTTTGTTGTTCTAATTGTTTCATGTTTCCAGGAGTCGCTTCTACAGCATAATTATTTTTTATTAAGTAATTTTGACCATAACCTACTGGTACGTCTTTTACTTCTCCTTTTTTACCTTTACCTTTAACATCTTGTGTGAAAATAACTTTCATTATTCTTCCACTCCTTTTTCTTCTGATTCAACAACCTTAATTAATTCTTCGATTGCTTTCTCTACTGATGTATTTTTAATTTGTGTTGCGGCATTTGATAAATGACCGCCGCCACCTAATGCTTCCATTGTTAATTGTACATTCACTTCACCTAATGAGCGGGCGGAAATACCAATTGTATCTTCTGAACGTCTTGCAACTACGTAAGATGCTTCTACACCTTCTAAACCAAGCAACTCATCTGCTGCTTGTGCCACTGTTACAGGATGATACGTTTGATGATCCTCACCGTGTGCAATCGCGACGCCACTTCGGAATAGTTTAACAGTCTTAATTAAATCCGAACGTTTAATATATGTGTCTATGTCATCTTTTAAGAAATGCTGACAGAGAATGGTATCTGCACCGTGACTTCTTAAAAAGCTCGCTGCATCAAATGTTCGTGATCCAGTTCTTAAAGTAAAGTTACGCGTATCGACTATGATACCTGCTAACATAATTGTTGATTCGATTCTCGTTAAACGATGTTCTGTTGGTTGATACTCTAATAATTCTGTAACGAGCTCTGCAGTTGAACTTGCATAAGGCTCCATATAAACAAGTAGCGGGCTAGAAATAATACTTTCTCCTCGACGGTGATGGTCGATAACCACTTTTCTATTTGCCTTGTTCAGCAAATTCTCGTCTATTACAAGTTCAGGTTTATGCGTATCCACAACAACGAGCGTCGTACGTGGTGTCATTTCATGCCATGCTTCTTCTGATGTAATAAACCGTTCTTTAAGGTCAGGTTTCTCATCTATTTCAGTCATAACACGCTCTAAAGTGCTATCAATATCAGAGTCATTTAACACGATATAAGACTCTAAATTATTCATTTTAGCGATACGAGAAACACCGATTGCAGCACCGATTGCGTCCATATCTGGTGATTTATGACCCATAATAATAACTTTGTCACCTTCGATTAAGATATCTCTTAATGCATGAGAAATTACACGAGCACGGACTCTTGTTCTTTTTTCCATTGGATCCGTTTTACCACCGTAAAATCTTACATTACCGTTACTATTTTTAATGGCTACTTGGTCTCCACCTCGACCGAGCGCTAAATCTAAACTGGATTGAGATAGCTCACCTAATTCAATTAAGTTCTCACTACCTTCACCAATACCGATACTCAGTGTTAATTGATGTCCGATTTCTCGCGTTCTATCTCTTAAGTCATCTAACAAATTGAACTTCAATGTTTCTATATCTTGTAAAATACTATTATTTAATAAAGCTACAAATTGATCCGAACTATAACGTTTAATATAGAGTTGATAACGTGATGACCAATCATCAATTACGCTCGTGATGATACTGTTAATTTCGGAACGTTGAGAATCGTTCATATTCTGAGTAATTTCGTCATAGTTATCTAAGAAAATCGTCGCTATGATTGGTTTTTCATTTTCATATAACTCATACACATGTGCAGACTCTGTAATATCGAAAAGATAAATCGCTTTTTCATCTTCGGTATACGTAACTTTATATTTATATGAACCTTCTTCAATCTCTACTTCTGGTGTATTTTCTAATCTTTTTAAAATGTTTGGAAAGATTTCATTAATCGGTTCGTCTAAAACATCTCGCTCTAAGCGCTTATTAACAAAATTATTAATCCATTCGATATGATCTTTTTTATCTAATAGTATTACACCTATTGGCAAGTCACTAACAGCACTTGTCTTACTTTTAGTAATTCTTCCGGCTAAACTTCCAATATATAAGTCTAATTTCGCAAAGCTTTTTCTAATAAAAAATATGCTTATTGCAATTAGAATTATCGTAACAACCGTCGAAATAATCGCCCAAAATATCGAATTAAAAAAACTGAAAACGAGTAGCACTAAAGCTAATATCATCATAATGACGTACGGAAATATTAGGGCTTTCTTAACTGATTGACGGTTCATAAACTCACCTCAATTTACTTTTTTATGCGTTGTTTTAAATTAAACCAAATATCCATTAATCCAAATAAGTATGCAAACGGCTTAAATATGAAGGCCATTACAAATATCAAAACACCTACAATAATAGGTAATTTTTTTACTTTTACGTATAAATGGAACAAGGATAATGCTTGAATAAATATAACCCATTCTAACACAAATTGTAAGTTAGTGACTATGCCATACATCACTACGTTTTCTTTTGAAACAAACAAACTTACAAGTACAGTTATCACAAATACAAACGCAACACTTCTATTAATTTGCCACATAAATAATGGTCTGAATACTGGTGTCGCTACTTTGAATTTTCTTAATATAGGGAAAGTCACGAGTAAATTAACGAGGACAAGTACAAATACCCATAATATTATATACCCAGGAATGCTTACTTGTAATATCTCAATTGAAACTCGTAATGCTTCTTCAATTTCTGTCGTTAAATTTCCACTCATTTGAAAATAAGACATTAATACATCTTGATACTGACTAAATAACTTGCTTGTTAAAGGTATGTTCCCTGTAATTTGTAAAATTAACACACTACCGATTGTTAATATACTCATAAATGCTGTAACTAAGTATAATATACGTTCTTTTGATGTACGTTCAAGTAACAATTGTCCAATGAATACACTCATAAATACCATAAGCGTCATCGCTGTTAATAAAAACATATTATTGAATAGTACGGTCGCACATAATGTCACGACAACAGTCACAAAAAACGACGGTTTAGATCGATACCAAAGTATTGTTCCAGGTATCGTAATGAACGGTAATATAATAATTGCTAAATATGGTGCGAAATTCATAACTACCACACTTAGCACTAGTGCTAATGTTGCTATAATTGTCGCTTTTATATCGACTTTAAAAGACAAATTTTTCACTTCCCAATCTAATTTAAACATCTTTCTCTATTTTACAGATTTTTATCTCTTAAAACAATGTAGGTGACTTTTTAAATGATATTAGCGTGCTTTGAATTTATGTAATTTTAAAAAGTGATAGACATTAGGTGCCCAATCTCCAAAGTTTAATAAGAAGCCATCGTGACCAACATTGTCTTGCACAAAGAAATGTCTATGATATTTAAAGAATCTACCTAAAGCTCTCACTTGATCATCTGGATACAATAAATCATCCGCAAAGCCTAAAGTTAAGACTTTCGTTTCTAGTTGTTGCAATCTTTCTTCAACATCATTACGGCCTTTAAATATGTCATGGCTATCTAATACGTCTAACAAGGTTAAATAACAATCTTTATCGAAAGTTTCTTTAAATTTATTACCTTGATATTTTTGATAACTCACGACGTCATCTGCTGAAAATCTCGCCTCATAATCTTTACTTGAACGATAAGTTAAGAAGCCGAGCTGTCTTGCTATACTCAAGCCATCTTGTCCATTCATATTTATAACTTGTCTAGCGATTTCATTAAATGCTCTGCTATATGATGACGTCTTCTCAGTCGCTGCTAATATAACGGCCTTTTTAACTTCAATTGATCCATCGTAAAGCATTTCTAGAGTTTGCATACCGCCTAAAGAACCGCCGATAAGTACATCTATTTTTTCATAGCCAAAATGTTTTAACGCTAAAATATTCGCTTTAGAAATATCTCTCATCGTTATTTTTTCTGGGAAATTTGATGTATTCAATTTAGAACTCGAGCCATAAGGGCTACCAATTACGTTGAATGTAATAAATTGATAATCATTAATTGAAAGGTAACCACCATCTATAATTTCTCTCCACCAGCCTGGATTTTCATCGTCGCCATACGTTAAATGATTACCTGTTAACGCGTGACAAATAACGACTAAAGGTTGACCTTTATATCCAACATATTCATATTGAAGTTTCAAGTTATCAATCACTTCACCAGATTCTGTTTCAAAATATCCTAATTCGACTAAACCTGTTTCTCGAGAAATAATCATATTAGAACCCCCTCTGTTATTAAATAGAAAAACTTCTTACTCGTTAAAGAAGTAAGAAGTCCTCATCATCCTTATTATGCGAGTAAACTCGTTGGTAGTAGCACCGTATCCAATATGACCGGTTGCTGAAGTGTCATCGGGCCAAATCCCTTAACTTCTCTGAATAAGCTTTGCTATATAATTTATATTAAGAATACTAGAAAAGAGCATTTCTTTCAATAAGGTAACGAATGAAATTAAAAGACGAATCGGACCATCGCCATGATAAACATCCCTACTATAACTGTGATTGTTAAACTTCTAGATATTAAAGCGATCATGATGGTTGGAACGGCAACAATCATACTTTCATAATTCAATGTAAATCCAGACGTACCTTCTTGGTTTAACATACCTTCGACGATTAATGCAGTAAACAGACAAACAGGTACATACTGTAACCACTTAATCACATTTTTCGGTAATTCAACCTTCGCTAAAAGTACAAAAGGCGATACTCTAATCATCCACGTTAAAACAAAACAACCTGCCGTAATCAACAACAAATAAGTCGAAATACTCATTTATCGAACACCACCCCTACTACTGAAGCAATGATGGTCGCTATAATAATAGTTAAGTAAGTCGGCATAAATAATGTTAGGAGCATCATGCTTACAATCGTTAATACAATTAAATATATATATACGGTGATTTTACTTTTATGTATCGTTTCAAATTGGGCCACAAGTAAAAATATGAACATCGCTGTTAGTGCATAATCCAGCCCAAATGCTTCTGGCCTAGGAATTAAATTCCCTACTAAACCGCCTAATATAGATGTCAAAATCCATAATAAATAAGCCGAAATATTTAAACCGTGCATCCAAGTTGAATTTAATGATTTTTCTTTCGCATATTTCGTAATTGCAACACCAAACGACTCATCTGTAACGAGTGTTCCGATACCAATGTTAGACCAAAATGAATTGCTTTTAAATGCTGGAACGAGCGCTAAACTTTGTAGAAACATTCTAGAATTAACAAAGAATACGGTTAAAAAAATCGCTGATATAGGAGATTGGATGGCAACTAAAGCACAAATAATAAATTGAGCAGCACCCGCATATACAAAGATAGATAATAATGTGATTTCTAAAATAGATAAACCTGATGAAACACCAACAATACCAAATGCTAATGCGACACTAAAATAACCAAGCATAGTAGGTATACAATCTTTAACGCCTTGAAGAAACGAAGCTTTATGAGTCACGCTATAACTGTTCAACACCCTACCTCCAAACAAAATATCGCTACGAGGGTAAGTCTAATGTTTGTCTAACCTCAGTCTGACTTACCTCTTTAATAATTTTAATATGTCTTAGTTTTATCATACCTAAAGTACATTAGCAATAAAGCTTGATTAAATATTCGGAAAATAATAAACAAAACAAAAAAACTACGCACAAAGCTTTTTCAACTTTGTACGTAGTTCTTATATAATCTATTATAAATTATTCGCCTAAACTGAATTCAGCACTTGCTTCGAATTTAACATCTCTACCGATCATTACGCCACCTGTTTCTAATGCTTGGTTAAATGATACGCCGTATTTTTCACGATCAATTTTACCATTTACTACGAAACCTGTAACTGTTTCACCGTTTAATGGATTTTTACTTACGCCGTTGAAATCAACGTCGAAAGTTTCTTCGTGAGTTGTACCAGCCATTGTTAAATCTCCAGTGATTGAATCTTCACTGATTGATTTTGTTTCAAACGTAATGTTTGGATTTTCATCTGCACTAAAGAAATCTGCTGATTTTAAGTGTCCATCACGGTCTGCATTTTTAGTATTAATTGAATCTGCTTTAATTGTTACTTTTGCTTTTAATGATGATAAATCATTAATGTCTCCTGAAACTTCTACATCATAGTCTTCAAAAGTTCCTTTAACGCGAGATACCATTAAATGTTTTACTGTAAATTCTAAACTACTGTGTGTTTTGTCAAAATTGAAATTAGTCATGTGTCAAAACTCCCTTTATTTATTTTATATACTTATTATATCAGATATAAAAAGTATATTCAAGATTTAAGTCTAAAAAAAGAGCAACCAATATATGATTACCCTTTTTGTAAGATTTAACTCACTTATAGTTCAATTGTTTTAAGTCCACCCATAAATGGTACTAATGCTTCAGGCACTGTGATTGTTCCATCTTCATTTTGATAGTTTTCGACAATTGCTGCAAAAGTACGACCAACTGCTAAACCACTACCATTTAATGTGTGTACGTATTCAGGTTTAGCATCTTTATCACGTTTAAATCTAATGTTTGATCTTCTAGCTTGGAAATCGGTCATATTTGAACAAGAACTGATTTCTTTATAATCATTGTAGCTCGGTAACCATACTTCTATATCATATGTTTTAGAGCTTCCAAAGCCTATATCGCCTGTACATAGATTAATTGTTCTGTAAGGTAATTCTAGCGCTTGAAGAATGTTTTCAGCGTGTCCTGTAAGTTCTTCTAACGCATTGAAAGAATCTTCAGGTTTTTCATATCTTACCATTTCTACTTTGTTGAATTGGTGCAATCTAATTAGACCTCTAGTGTCTCTTCCCGCAGAACCTGCTTCACTTCTGAAACATGCTGATTGGCCAGTAAATTTAATAGGGAATTGTTCATTTTGTAACACTTCATTACGATAGAAATTCGTTAATGGTACTTCTGCTGTAGGAATTGTATATAATCCTTCTTTTTCCACTTTGAATAAGTCTTCTTCAAACTTAGGCAATTGGCCAGTACCAAACATTGAATCTGCATTTACAAGTTGTGGTACCATCATTTCAGTATAACCATGTTGAGTTGTATGCATTGTCACCATGAAATTCATAAGCGCTCTTTCAAGTTGAGCACCTTTACCTGTTAAAAATACGAAACGTGCACCTGATACTTTAGCAGCTCTATCAAAGTCCACCATTTTCAAGCTTTCAACTAAATCCCAATGTGCTTTAGATTCAAAATCAAATGTACGAGGTGTACCCCATTTACGAACTTCAACATTATCATCTTCATCTTTACCAACTGGTGTTTCGTCACTAATTAAATTAGGAATTCTTACTAATTTATAAGTAACGTCATCATTTATTTGATTTAATTCTTGATCTATTTCTTTAATTTGATCGCCGACTTGACGCATTTCTAATATAACGTCGTCCGCATTCTCTTTATTACGTTTTTTCTGAGCGATTTCTCCGCTCACTTTATTACGACGAGATTTAAGTTCTTCCGTTTGAGCAATTAACTCACGACGTTTTTTATCTAATTCTAAAATTTCATCGATGACTTTTGGGTCATCACCTCTTTTTGATACTTTGTCTTTAACGAATTCTGGTTCAGATCTAATTAACCTAATGTCTAACATAATATTTCCTCCCTCTTATTCCATAATTGTTTAAGAAAAAAAGCACCACGTTCCTTGTTGTTACACAAGGGACGTGGTGCTTACGCGTTGCCACCCTATTTAACAGTCGTATAGACTGCACTCTAAGTCATATAACGGTTTAAACCGATTGTTCTGCTTAATAGGATAGATTCATTTAAGTTTCATGTCTTGTTTGCACCAACCACAAGCTCTCTTTACATGACAGTCTTAAATTACTTATTCCTAAACAATATGGATATTAATTTAACCTAAATATATCAAATCGACATCATATTTTCAAGCTATATTATGATTCAGACAATAAGCCTGGATTTTCATAAACTTTTTTACCATTGATAATAACTGTATGAGCATGATTGACGCCATAATGATAAGGTAAATATTCATGGTTTGGAATGTCCCAAACGACCACATCTGCTTGGTCACCTTTTTCAAGTGTACCTGCGTCTACATCAATTGCTTTAGCGGCATTCACTGTAACAGCATTCCATATTTCATTAGGTGTAAGCTTTAATTTTAATGCTGCTATACTCATCACCAGTTGAAGGTTATCCGTTACACAGCTACCTGGATTAAAGTCCGTTGCTATCGCAATCGCACCGTTATGATTAAGCATACCTCTAGCATCCGCGTATTGATCTTTACCTAAATAGAATGTTGTACCTGGTAATAAGACAGCTACAGTATCACTATCTGTTAAAGCTGCTTTATCTTCTTCACTGGAAGCGACTAAATGATCTGCTGAAATTGCACCTTCTTCAATCGCTAAACCTAATCCACCGAGAGGATCAATTTCATCAGCATGGATTTTAACTTTTAATCCTTTATCTTTTGCTGCTTGCATATAACGTCTTGATTCTTCAATTGTGAATACACCTGTTTCACAGAAAATGTCTGCAAAATCAGCTTTATCTTTCACATCATCTAATAAATCTATCATTTCTTGTAAAAATGTCGCATTATCTTTAGCATCTTTAGGTACCGCATGTGGTCCAAGGAAAGTATGTTTCATTCTGATTGGTGTGTCTTGATCTAGTTGATGTGCCACATTTAATTGTTTTAATTCTGTTTCTTTATCTAGCCCATAACCACTCTTAGCTTCAACAGTCGTCGTGCCAAATTGAATCATTCTAACAATCTCTTTTTTAGATTTTTGATAAAGCTCATCCTCAGTAGATTGACGTGTCGATTCAACCGTACTTAAAATACCGCCACCTTGTTTCAAGATGTCTAAGTAGCTTACGCCTTGTTGTTTAAGAGCCATTTCATGTTCTCTAGACCCACCGAACACTAAATGTGTATGTGCATCTATTAAACCTGGAGAGACTACTTTATTTGATCCATCTATCACTTCGTCCGCTTCATATTCATCAGTATATTCACCTGCATAAACCACTTTGCCATCGTTAATAACAACCGTACCATTTTTAATAATATTTAATTCGTTTAATTCTTTACCTTTAAGAGGTCTAGCAGTCTTTTTCGGTAAAATTAATTCACCTATATTTTGTATGATGATATTATTCATTGTTATCTTTCTCCTTTAACATTGGAATATCTACATTTTTTTCTTTCGCAGTATCGATAGCAATGTTGTAACCCGCATCTGCATGTCTCGCAACACCCATGCCAGGATCTGTTGTGAGTACTCTTCCAAGTCGTCTATCAGCGCGTTCACTACCATCTGCTACAACTACCATACCAGCATGTAAAGAGTAGCCCATACCAACGCCACCACCATGGTGAACTGAAATCCATGAACCACCTGCAGCAGTGTTAACAAGCGCATTTAATATTGCCCAGTCGCCGACAGCATCTGAACCGTCTTTCATTGATTCTGTTTCTCTATTTGGAGATGCTACAGAACCAGAATCTAAGTGGTCACGACCGATAACGATTGGTGCTGTGATTTCACCGTTTCTCACAAGTTCGTTTAATGCTAATCCCATTTTTGCACGTTCTCCATATCCTAACCATGCAATTCTAGAAGGTAATCCTTGAAATGCGATTTTTTCAGTAGCCATATCTAACCAACGCATGAGCTTCTCATCTTCTGGGAATAATTCTCTCATGAGTTGATCTGCTCTTTCAATATCTTTAGGATCTCCACTTAATGCTGCAAATCTAAATGGTCCTTTACCTTCACAGAATAATGGACGAATATAAGCAGGTACAAAACCAGGAAAATTAAAGGCTTTTTCTAAACCTTCGTCAAATGCTACTTGTCGAATATTATTTCCATAGTCGAAAGCTACTGCGCCTTTTTCTTGGAATAATAACATCGCTTCTACATGTTTTTTCATAGACGCTGAAGATAATTTAACATATTTTTTAGGATCACTTTCTCGTAATTTGTCCGCTTCTTCTAACGAATAGCCTTCTGGAACATATCCATTTAACGGATCATGCGCTGAAGTTTGGTCCGTTATGATATCAATTTTAAATCCTCTGTTCAGAATTTCATGATGGACTTCAGCTGCATTACCTACTAAACCGATTGCGAGTGGTTTACCGGCTTTTTTAGCTTCTTCTGCCTTTTCTAAAGCTTCGTCTAATGAATCAGTCATAATATCACAATATTTTGTTTCAATTCTCTTTTCAATTCGTGAAGGATCCACATCTACACCGATGACGACACCGTCATTCATCGTAACTGCTAACGGTTGAGCACCACCCATGCCACCTAATCCAGCCGTTAATGTGATTGTACCTTTTAAAGATCCATCAAAATGTTGATTTGCCAGTTCAGCAAAAGTTTCATATGTACCTTGAACGATACCTTGTGAACCGATATAAATCCAGCTACCTGCAGTCATTTGGCCATACATCATAAGACCTTTCTTATCTAATTCATGGAAATGTTCCCAATTTGCCCATTTAGGCACGAGAACAGAGTTTGATAGTAATACTCTAGGTGCTTCTTCATGTGTTTTGAATACAGCTACTGGCTTACCAGATTGTACGAGCATCGTTTCATCGCTTTCCAATCTTCTTAACGTTTCAACAATCGCATCAAAGCTTTCCCAGTTACGAGCAGCTTTACCAATACCGCCGTATACCACTAATTTATCAGGATGCTCTGCCACTTCAGGATCAAGATTGTTGTATAACATTCTTAGTACAGCCTCTTGTTCCCAACCTTTACATTCAATTTCTAAACCTTTTTTAGCTTTAATTTCTCTAGACATATGTCATTTCCCCTTTTCTAAAAAATTAATAAACTGAACGGTATCGCGATTAATAAAGTAAGTGCGACACGAATAAACCATATTAAAACCAATTTCCATATCGGAATTTTAATTTCTGTTGCCAAAATACAAGGTACCAAAGCAGAGAAGAATATAATTGCTGAGATACTTGTAATTGCTGTAACAAACTTCACTTCAATCGATGCCTTAACAACTAGAAGTGATGGTAAGAACATTTCGATGATTGATATTGTGGAAGCTTTTGCTAACAACGGTTTATCATCGATAGGAAACAGATAAATGAATGGATAGAATATATAGCTCAACCAATCGATAATAGGCGTAAAATTAGCTAATAATAATCCTAAAAATCCTATCGATAAAATTGAAGGTAATATTGCCATCGTCATCTCTATTCCATCTTTTAAATTTGTCATAATGTTTTTAAATAATGTTAAAGATTGATGTGATTGGCGCTTTGCTTCTCTATATGCTGCTTTAAGATAATTACCTTGAACCTTCATTTCTTTCTGACCTTCTTGGTTATGATAATAAGCTTCTGATTCACCTGAAATAGGTGGTAAATGTGCAGAAATTGCGGTTACGATAAATGTAATAACTAACGTACTCCAAAAGAACAAGTTCCACATATCCATTAAATCTAAAGTACCTGCTACAATAACCATGAATGTTGCTGATACAGTTGAAAATCCAGTTGCGATAATAACCGCTTCTTTCTTGTTGTACATACCATCTTTATAAACTCTGTTTGTAATAAGCAATCCTAAAGAGTAACTTCCTACAAATGAAGCAACTGCATCTACGGCAGACTTACCTGGTGTCTTAAATACTGGCCTCATAATAGGTTGCATAAGCACCCCAATAAATTCTAAAAGTCCATAACCTACTAAGAATGATAAAGCAATGGCACCAACTGGTATGAGAACACTGAGTGGTAACATTAATTTATCGAATAGGAATGGCCCATAGTCAGGATTAAAAAGCAATTGAGGTCCTACTTTAAAAACATACATACAACCAATTACAGCACCCATCACTTTAAACAATACCAATATAAAGTCGGTGATAGATTTCTTAAAGTCCATCCGTACAAGCGGTAAGATTGCGCCTATTAATATAATAATAAGTGCGTAATAAGCCATAAAGTGACCGAATAAAGCACGTATAGCTAAATGAATGTGATCGACTAAAATCGTACTATTTTCACCGATTTGCATTGGCACAAAGAATAATGCAATTCCTAATAAACTAAACACATAAAATCTCCACATCTTTTTACCGGTATTATCTAATTGCTGATTATGCATCACATCACCCCTATGTTTGCTCTTCAATTATCTTAAATACTCATAAACTTTTTCTATATCATGATGAAATACTCTATCTTGTGTGATTGATGGCACTATTGCTCTTAGTTCTTCATATTTCGCTTTAGTCTTAGGCGATAATTTCTCTACCCCTTTAATTTCTACAGCTTGCAATGCAATGATGCACTCAATAGAAATGACTCTTCTTACATTTTGAATAATTTGATACGCGTGTCTCGCCCCGATTGTGCCCATCGATACATGATCTTCTTGGTTTGCTGATGAAGGAATTGAATCTACGCTTGCCGGGTGAGCTAACGTTTTATTTTCTGAGACTAATGAAGCGGCTGCATATTGCATAATCATCGCACCGCTTTGTAAACCAGGTTCAGGACTTAGAAAAGCTGGTAGACCCCCATTCAGCTGTGGGTTAACTAATCTCTCAAGTCTTCTCTCTGAAACATTAGCTAATTCTGCTACACCGATTTTCAAGAAATCAACTGCAAATGCAATCGGTTGTCCGTGAAAATTGCCACCTGAAATCACAAGTGTTTCGTCACCTTTATCAAAAATTAGAGGATTGTCATTAGCTGCATTCATTTCTAATTCTAATTTTTCTTTTACATAATTCAGCACTTGGAAGCTTGCGCCATGAATTTGTGGAATACACCTCAATGTATAAGCATCTTGCACGCGCACTTCTCCTTGACGCGTTGTTAATTGAGATCCTTCCAACCAATTTCTCATTCTTTCTGCGACTTCAACTTGTTCCTTAAAATTTCTTGCAATATGAACATGTTCATCATAAGCATCTACTATACCGTTAAGCGCTTGATGTGTTAATGAAGCGATCCATTCAGAATGGTAAGCAATATTTTCTGCTTCTATATAAGCAATTACCCCTTGTGATGTCATTGCTTGTGTTCCATTAATGAGTGCTAATCCTTCTTTCGCTTGTAACGAATGAGGTTCTAATCCGACTTCATGTAATACTTCTTTTGCATTACGTGTTTCACCTTCGTATTGAACATCTCCTTCACCAATAAGCGCTAATGCCAAATGAGATAATGGCGCTAAATCTCCAGAAGCGCCTAATGACCCTTGTTCTGGTATGACAGGTATAATTCTTCGATTAATAAATTCTACAAGTAATGCTACTAGTGATTCCGTAACACCAGAATGTCCCTTTAACATCGTATTTAGTCTCAGAATCATCATGACTAATGACACATCGTTAGGAAATGGTTTACCAATACCACACGAATGTGAACGTATTAAATTCACTTGTAAATCGTTATATTTTTCTTTTTCTATTAATACATCACTAAACAATCCAAAACCAGTCGTAATACCATAAATAGTTTCTTTATTTTTAATAATTCTCTCAACTGTTTCTCGACTTTTTCTAACATTAACTAATGCTTCTTCTGATATTGTGATTTGCCCATCTTCTTTTAAAAACTTTTTAATATCATGAATTGTTAAATCTTTACCATTTAATACTAAAGCCATTCAAAACACTCCTTTTCAGGACACAAAAAAATACAACAAATCATCATTTGTTGCACCTTTCTCATATCTAATGTCTAATAGGCGTTTCTATGTCTTATATATGATTTATACCTAATCCAATTGTTTCATGTTCTTTACCTTTGATAGGCGCGCCAATCGTACCGTATAAACTAACTGCTATCCATTCACCTTCTCCAACGTCTTTATATGGATAACCTCGTACAATAGCAAATCTTAAGCCAACTGTTCGCATGATTTCACCTATAGATAATTCGCCTCTCGTAATACCATTAACCGCTTCTAATATGGCATGGTATAATGCGTGCGTTTCTCTATAATGACTTTCAGAAATAATACCTTCTCTTCTAGCCGCTGTTTCAACCGATGCAATAATTTTATTCAATGACATTGTTCCAATTCTGCCTGTTAAAAATTGCATTTCACGACATTGAGGCATTAACTGTTTAGCAGTATCCTCATCTGTAAGGGTTAATAATGTAGCGTACTTTCCAATCGATATTTGTTCAGTCATGTGAAAGCTCCTATCTCGTCTAATAACTAATGTCTATATTCACTTTTAGTATACGCTTTCATAAAATTTATGACAATACTTTTTAGAACATCCGTAATTCAGTGATTGATTAATATATTACCTTGTTAAAGTAATTTCTTTGTAATGTTTTAAAAAATATACTGTTCAATTTCATCTTTAAGTGGCATAATGAATCGTACAATTACTTGAAGGTGGGTTAATATGAAGACAATTTCATCTGTCACAATTCCAAAGAGGGAACAAGAATCTCATAAAGGGGATTATGGTAGAATATTATTAATCGGTGGTAACGCTAATTTAGGTGGCGCAATCATGTTAGCTGCAAGGGCGTGTGTATTTAGTGGTAGTGGTCTTATAACAGTCTCCACACATTCATCAAACTTCGCCGCATTACATTCACGTTGTCCTGAAGCAATGGTTTCAGATATAACAGATTTGAAAAAGCTCTCTAAATTAATCGAACAATCGGATTGTATTTTAATCGGGCCGGGACTTGGTTTAGACTTTAAAGGGAATAATACGTTAACGTTTCTATTCCAAAATATTCAGCCACACCAAACTTTAATTATTGATGGAGATGCTATAACGATTTTGAGTAAATTAAAGCATACTTTACCAGAATGTGAAATTATCTTTACACCTCATCAAAAAGAATGGGAACGATTGAGCAATATCCCAATAGAAGAACAAACATATGAAAAAAATAAAGAGGCAGTTAAAGCATTGAATGCGACTGTCGTATTAAAAAAACATGGTACAGAATTATTCTTTAGAGACCATGAATATAAATTATCAATCGGTACACCCGCTATGGCTACAGGTGGAATGGGAGATACGTTAGCAGGTATGATCACAAGTTTTGTTGGGCAATTTGATTTAGAAGAAGCGGTTATAAATGCAACTTATATCCACAGTTATATTGGTGAAAAGCTATCTAAAGATATGTATATTGTCCCACCATCAAAACTGATCGATGAAATTCCATACGCAATGAAGTCATTTGAATCATAATAAAATATATCTTCATTAGGTAATCGCCTAGTGAAGATATATTTTTATATTTTAAAGTTTACGATTTATCATGTGGAGCCTGACTTGATAATTTCACAGACAAATCGCACGAAGACTCAGAAATTAAAGTAAAAAAAGAGCGCAAATTCTTCGGAATTAAGAATTTGTGCTCTTTTTAATATATTATTCTTCTTCGTTATCTTGTTCTTCGATGTCTTCATTTACACGTTCAATGAAGTCTTCTCTTAAGTCTTCTTTTCCATCATGCTCTTCAGTATCTTCTGTACTTACAGTTTCATCTAAATCGCCTTCTACTGGAGATTCTGCTATTTCATCTTCGTCCGGCTCAACTTTTGCAACTGTTGCAACGTGTTGGTTATCGCCTAAACGGATTAATCTAACACCTTGTGCGCTTCGTCCGTTTTGAGAAATATCTGACACATGAAGTCTAATTATTACGCCTGAGTTGGTAACAATCATTAAATCTTCATCACCTGTAACAGTAGTAATGCAAACAAGTTCACCATTTTTCTCAGTTAGCGTAGCAGTCTTAATACCTTTACCGCCTCTATTAGAAATACGGTATTGATCTGCTGATGTACGTTTACCATAACCTTTTTCGGTTACAATTAGGATTTCATCTTGATGCTCTTCATCTGTGATGTCTAATCCTATTACTTCGTCACCTTCTCTTAATGAAATACCTCTTACACCTGCTGCTGTTCTACCTAATGGGCGTAATTTAGTTTCATCAAATCGAATTAACGAAGCATGTTTCGTACCGATGATCACTTCTTTAGTACCATCCGTCAGTCTAACCGCTATCAGTTCATCGCCTTCTTTAAAGTTGATGGCAATCTTACCATTTTTGTTTATACGTGAGAAATTAGATAGTTTCGAACGTTTAACAGTACCATGTTTAGTAGCAAATACTAAGAAGTTTTCTTCGCTTGAAAGATCCTTAACTGCTATCATTGTACTAATCATTTCGTCTTTATCAATTTCTAAAGCATTCACAATTGGTAAACCTTTAGACTGTCTAGACATTTCTGGAATTTCATAACCTTTAAGTTTGTATACACGGCCTTTATTCGTAAAGAATAAGACGTTATCATGTGTACTTAACGTCACTAACTGGCTAACAAAGTCATCTTCTATAGTATTCATACCTTGTACACCTCGACCGCCTCTGTTTTGAGAACGGTATGTAGAAACTGGTAATCGTTTAATATAGTTATTATGACTTAATGAAATCACGATTTGTTCTTCTGGGATTAAGTCTTCATCTTCAATTTGATCAAGACCAGCTGCCGTTATTTCAGTACGACGTTTATCACCATATTTATCTCTAATTTCAGTGATTTCTTCTCTAATGATTTCAAGTAACTTTTCTTCATCATCTAAAATCGCTTTTAATTCTTCAATAAGTTTAAGTAAGTCTTGATATTCATTTTCGATTTTGCCACGTTCTAATCCAGTTAAACGACGTAAACGCATATCTAATATCGCTTGAGCTTGTCTTTCAGATAAGTTAAAGCGATTTTGCAAACCTTCCATCGCTTCTGAATCACTTTGTGCTTCACGAATTAATGCGATGATTTCATCGATATGGTCTAACGCTATTCTTAAACCTTCAAGAATATGTGCTCTATCTTGTGCTTTTTTCAAGTTATATTTCGTACGTCTTGTTACGACTTCTTTTTGGTGTTCTAAGTAATGGAATAGTATTGGGCGTAAGCCTAATAGTTTAGGTTTACCGTTTACTAAAGCAATCATATTTACACCAAATGAAGTTTGTAATGGCGTTTGTTTATATAAATTATTTAAGATAACATTCGCATTAGCATCTTTTCTAACTTCAATAACGATACGAACGCCGACTTTTAAGCTTGTTTCATCTCTTAAGTCTGTAATACCTTCAATTTTCTTATCACGTGCTAACTCAGCAATTTTTTCAATTAATCTTGCTTTGTTAACTTGGTAAGGAATTTCACTTACTACGATACGCTCTTTACCGTTCTTCATAAGTTCTATTTCTGAACGGGCTCTCATGATAACTGAACCACGACCAGTTTCGTAAGCACGTCTAATACCACTTCTACCCATAATTAAACCAGATGTTGGAAAATCAGGTCCTTGAACGATGTCCATTAAGTCATTCGTTGTAATTTCTGGGTTATGGCTTAATGCTAATACGCCGTCAATAACTTCGTTCAAGTTATGAGGTGGTATATTCGTAGCCATACCAACAGCTATACCTGAAGTACCATTTACTAGTAAGTTAGGGAATCTTGCAGGTAAGACTACCGGCTCTCTTTCGTTACCATCATAGTTATCTTGGAAATCAATTGTATCTTTGTTTATATCTCTTAATAATTCGCCTGTGATTTTAGACATACGTGCTTCTGTATAACGCATTGCAGCAGCACCATCGCCATCCATAGAACCAAAGTTACCTTGGCCATCTACTAATGGATATCTATAACTAAAGTCTTGTGCCATACGCACCATTGCTTCATAAATAGATGAGTCACCATGAGGGTGATACTTACCCATTACGTCACCAACGATACGTGCAGATTTTTTATAAGGTTTATCTGAAGTCATACCTTGATCATTCATACCATATAATATACGTCTATGAACTGGTTTTAAACCATCTCTAACATCTGGTAAAGCACGAGATACAATTACGCTCATTGCATAATCTAAAAATGACTCTTTCATTTCTTTACTGATGTTACGTTCAATAACTCTTGATTGTGGTATTTCAGCCATTAATCATATCCTCCTTAAATCGTAAATAATGCTTTATATATCTAACGTTGCGTATTCGGCATTTTCTTCAATAAATTGACGACGAAACTCAACAACATCTCCCATAAGCATTTCAAAAGTTTCGTCAGCTTCTATCGCATCAGTTAGTGTTACTTGAAGCATTGAACGATGTTCAGGATTCATTGTTGTATCCCACAATTGATCAGCATTCATCTCTCCAAGACCTTTATAACGTGCTATAGATAATTTTGGTGTTGAGCTAAGTTCTTCTTTTAATTTATCTAGTTCTCTATCGTTAAATACGTAATATTTTTTCTTACCTTGTTCTACTTTGTATAAAGGTGGTTGTGCAATATACACATATCCCGCTTCAAGAAGTGGTCTCATAAATCTGTAGAAGAATGTTAATAATAACGTTCTAATATGAGCACCATCGACATCGGCATCCGTCATAATAACTAATTTATGATATCTTGCTTTACTAATATCAAATTCTCCACCAATACCTGTACCAAGACCCGTAATCATTGCACGTATTTCATTGTTACCTAAGATTCTATCTAAACGTGCTTTTTCAACGTTTAAAATTTTACCTCGTAAAGGTAATATTGCTTGTGTTCTAGAGTCACGACCTAATTTCGCAGACCCCCCGGCAGAGTCACCCTCAACGATGTATAGTTCACATTCTTCAGGTTTCTTACTTGAACAGTCAGCTAGTTTACCCGGTAAACTCGAAACTTCTAAAGCTGATTTACGTCTCGTAACTTCTCTTGCTTTTTTAGCAGCAAGACGAGCTCTAGACGCCATAACACCTTTATCAACAATAATTCTCGCAACATTTGGGTTTTCTAATAAGAATCTTTCAAATAGTTCAGAGAAAAGTTTATCAACAATTTGACGTACTTCTGAATTACCAAATTTAGTCTTAGTTTGTCCTTCGAACTGAGGATCACTATGTTTAATTGATACAACAGCTGTCATACCTTCACGCACATCTTCACCAGATAGCTTCTCTTCGTTCTCTTTAAGAAGTTTATTCTTCAGTCCATAACTATTAATAACACGTGTTAAAGCACGTTTAAAACCATCCTCATGAGTACCACCTTCATAAGTATGAATGTTATTGGCATACGTAAGTAAAGTTGTAGCAAAGCCACTGTTATGTTGAATTGAAATTTCAACTTCTACATCCTCTTTACTATCATGAATGTAAATTGGTTCATCATATAATACTTCTTTAGATTTATTTAACATTTCAACGTAAGATTTAATACCGCCTTCATAGTGGTAAGAATCTTCTTTAATATTTTCTTCGTCTCTTTCATCTCTTAATGAGATTTGAATACCTTTGTTTAAAAATGCAAGTTCACGAATACGCTTTTGTAATGTTTCATAGTCGTATTCAGTTGTTTCAGTAAAAATTTCTTTATCTGCTTTAAAGCGAATAGCTGTACCTGTATGATCTGTGTCGCCAATGACTTTCAAATCAAAAGCTGGTACACCTCTTTCGTATGCTTGATGATATATTTTATTATTAAGGTGAACGTAAACTTCTAGTTCAGAAGATAGTGCGTTTACGACAGATGATCCAACACCATGCAGACCACCAGATACTTTGTATCCGCCACCGCCAAATTTACCACCAGCATGAAGAACGGTTAATATAACTTCTACAGCAGGACGACCCATTTTCTCTTGAATATCTACAGGTATACCTCTACCATTATCCGTTACTTTAATCCAGTTATCTTTTTCAATCACAAGCTCTACATGATCTGCATATCCAGCTAATGCTTCGTCAATACTGTTATCAACAATTTCCCAAACTAGATGATGTAAACCTCTTGCAGCTGTAGAACCGATATACATACCAGGGCGTTTACGGACTGCCTCTAAACCTTCTAATACTTGTATCTGATCTGCACCATAACTTGTACCGTTATTTTGTTCTGACACGTATTTCCACCTTCACTTTCATCTACTCAATAATATTGCCTTTAGATACATTAAATACCTTGGCATCTTTCATAATCTCATGTTCAATTCCATCAACAGATGTAGTCGTAACAAATGTTTGTACCTTTTCTTGAATAGTACTTAATAAATGGGTTTGTCGTTTATCATCAAGTTCACTCAACACGTCATCTAATAATAATATTGGATATTCCCCAACAACTTGATTAATCAACTCAATCTCTGCAAGCTTTATAGATAATGCTGTTGTACGCTGTTGTCCTTGCGAACCATAAATTTGTACATTCATGTCATTAACATGAAAGCTAATGTCGTCTCTATGTGGCCCAAATCTTGCACTTCCACGCTCAATCTCTTTATCCATAGATTCATTAAGCAACTCGCAAAAAGCATTTTTCAATTCAGATACATTTTGATGTGTTTCAGCCAGTTTTATATTAGGTTCGTACTGAACCTGTAAACTTTCTTTTTCACTCGTTATACCTTGATGAATAACTTCTGCAATTTTTTGTAATTCACTAATAAAATGTGCACGCTTCAAAGTTACATTTGCTGCCGCTTCTGAAAATTGTTCATTGAATACTTCTAACATTGTTCGATCTTTCATTCTCCCAATTTGTAATTGCTTGAGGTAATGATTTTTTTGTTTAAGTAATCTCTGATAATTAGATAAATGATTTAAATAGACCGCAGACATCTGACCGAGTTCCATATCAATAAAACGTCGTCTGATTTGCGGGCTACCTTTTACAATATTCAAATCTTCTGGTGCAAACAATACCACATTTAAATGGCCAATATATTGTGTTAAACGACTCTGTTCTAGATGATTAACTCTCGCCTTTTTGCCCTTTTTAGTAATGATTAAAGAAATAGGCATTGTTCCATGACGATAACTTAGTTCACCTTCTATTTTACCATACTCTTCACCAAACTGTATGAGTTCTTTGTCATTTGAAGTTCTATGACTTTTAGCTAATGCTAAAGTATAAATAGATTCTAATAAATTCGTCTTACCTTGGGCATTCTCGCCAATTAATATATTAACATTTGAATTAAATTGAAGTGTACATTCATCATAATTTCTGTAATTGGTTAAAGTAAGCTTTTGTAGTATCATAATTTATTCGCTAAGATGGTTAATACGAAATTGACCCTCTGAAGGAATTTCGATTACGTCACCATCATGTAATTTTTTACCACGACGAGTCTCACGTTCACCATTTATCAATACTTCTTCATCTTGGAGGAACCATTTAGCTTGACCACCCGTTCCAATGACGCCTTCGTTTTTTAGGAATTGACCTAAAGTTATATCGTCTTTAACTGAGATATCTTGTACCACTATCTTCACTCCAATCTTAATTAGTCATCTCTATATTATACCTTTTTTTTACTAAAAAATCATGTTTTTAAGCGCAATTCATTTTAAGATAAATAAATCTCCAAAAAATTTATATTTAAACTAAAAAAACATAGCTCACATTTGATAGCAAGCTATGTTTCATATTGTGAGCAAGATACTGAATCTCAAGCTCTTATTTTAAAATTTCTTTATCTTTTTTTGAGAATATTAATATTAAGCTAATGGACAGGAATGCTATTCCTGCTAAAAATGGTATCGTTATAAATCCAAGTCCATTGATATATTCTGATGAACATGGCACGCCTTGTGTACATGGTTTGATGTCAGCAAATCCTGGTACTTTTTGTTCTAAATAGTGCCACGTTGATATTAACAGCCCGATTATTGAAAATGGTAGTGCTATTTTTTTAACGTTACCATCATTTTGGAATGAGCCAATACCTAATATAATTACTAAAGGATACATACATATTCTTTGATACCAACATAATGTGCATGGTACAAATCCTTGTATTTCACTAAAATATAAGCTGCCTAACATAGCAACTAAAGCTATTACCCAGGAAATAAATAGTGCATATTGTTGCTTCAAATATATCACCTATTTTTATTTATTTTTCTTTTCGATTGCTTGATCGATTGCTTTGGATACTTTGTCGTAATCCATTGGATCTGCTAACACTTTACCATCTACAATTACTGTTGGTGTTATGTCTATGTCATATTTATTCGTTAAATCAGAATCGTTTTTCATTTGTTTATATGATTCTGAATTTCTATCTTTCACTAATTTCATAATTTGATCTTTTTTAGATTGATTGATATCTAAACCGTCTATTGCTTTTTTCACTACTTTTAAATCTAACCATTCGTCATCAGTTTCAGCATTATGATCATCTGGTTGCGCTTCAAATAATGCTCTATGATAATCCCAATACGCATCTGGTGCTATTTTATACACAGCGTGCGCAGAAGCGCCCCCTAATTCAGAACCTTCACCGTGGAATGGTGCATTAACGAATCTATATTCAACTTTATCTTTGTCGATATAATCTTTTTCAATTTGATCCATGTAATTTGTTTCGAATGCTTTACATGCTGGACATTTAAAATCCCCAAATTCTATGATTTGAACTTTAGCTTTATCTTTTTTATGTGTTGGATTATCGTTTGTATCTTTTGATAAATCTGTTGCTTTAACAGTTCTATCAAATAGACTTTCTTCTTTGTTGTCACTTCCGCTTCCACCAAACACAACTAGTAATACGATACCTACGACAACAACAACTATTGCTATCATCAGAAACATTATATTACTATTACTATTTTTATTCGCCATATTAACCCCTCAATCTCTATAGTTGATACTATAAATTTTATACTATCATTCAGAGAATTTCTATATTATTCCACAAAAAATCATTAAGGTTTTGTGACAAATTAGCTATTTATAAAGTTTTTAAAATTATTTAGTAATATTTAATGCGTTTTTTAAATTTTTAATGATACCTTTTTCATACGTAAGCACACTACCGCGATAAGTTTTAGCAGCAAATACAAGTAACACGATGCTCGTAATAACTGATATAACGATCCCTAAAATTAAATGCCACTCAGGCGTTGTTTCTGAAGTTGTTCTCAATAACATAACCATTGGCGACAACAATGGAATAAAGCTCGTCACTTTAACAAGCATTGTATCAGGATTAGAAATACTAAATATCGCAATATAAAATGCACCTAATGATACAAATGTTACGGGCATCATAGATTGAGCAAGATCTTCTATACGGCTCGTTAAGGCCCCTAGAATAGCCGCTAATGAAATATAGGATATTACCCCTAAAATTAAGTATACTGCACCGTAAATGATGATTCTCGTCGTCTCAGGGCCATACTCTACACCAGCTGATTCGAATAGACCTTTTAAATCAAATGCAAAGATACTAATCACAATCGCGAGAATGATAAAGAAGATTTGAGTAAATGCGACAGCTATAATCGCTAATATTTTAGCTGAAACATGTATTGACGGCTTCACACTTGTTATGATCATTTCAATCACACGAGTCGTCTTTTCAGTCGCAATCTCGGAACCAATTTGGTTAGCATAATTGATCGCTATGAAGAATGATAAGAAGATAATGATATAAACGACCGCAGTATTTAAAGCTTGAACTTTCGGGTTAATATCACTCGTTTGCTTTTCATCACTAGATTTAATTTCTTCTGTTTTTACGTCACTAGGCGTATTTAATGTTTTTAAATCGTCTTCTGATAAGTTTAATTTTTGTGCTGTTAATGATGATTGCATTTGACTAAGCGTTGATTGTAACCTCATCTTCTCGCTTTCACTAACACTACCCTTTTCGTAGATTGTACCGTCTACTTTTTCACCTTTCACATTAACTTGAATGAGGCGTTTATATTTTTTATCTTTAACGCCCTTTTTACCTTTTTCCAGTGAGACTTTTTCGACTTTTTTAATATTATCACTTTGTTTATATTGTTTCTCTAACACGTTGTAAATCATGTCGTTATCTGTTTGTATCGCGACTGTTTTACTACTGTTATCAAATAAATCAATAATTTTATCAACATTGCTTAATGCAAAAATAAAAATCATAAAAATAGCTGTCATAATAATAAACGACTTACTCTTTACTTTTTGCATATACGTTAAATTAAAAGTTGGCCAAAATTTATTCATGTTTTTCACCCACCTTAGCAATAAAGATATCGTTAAGTGATGGTTCTGCTACTTGGAATCGTTTAAGATATCCTAATTTCGTAACGTTTTGATAAATATTTTCAGCATATGATTCATCAGAAATTGTGAATTTAACGCCTTTTTTAGTCATTTTGAAATCTTCAACGCCTTCAAAGTCTTTTAAGAATTCAAAATCATGTTCACCTTCGATGAAAATATCTTTCTTACCGAAATCATCTTTAACATTGTCTAAAGAACCTGACACAATCGCTTTTCCTTTACTCATTATGCAAATATAATCACATAATTCTTCAACATGCTCCATCCTATGCGAACTAAATATAATCGTCGTACCTTGTTCTTTAAGGTCTTTAACGGCTAATTTTAGTAATTCAACGTTTACTGGATCTAGTCCACTAAACGGTTCATCTAGAATCAATAGTTCAGGCTTATGAATGATTGCTGCAATTAATTGAACTTTTTGCTGGTTCCCTTTTGATAATGCTTCAATCTTTTTTTCTTTATTTTCAAACGCATCAAATCTTTTCAACCAATAGTCTAATTCAGTTGCAATGTCTTTTCTCTTCATCCCTTTTAATTCTGCTAAATATTGTACTTGCTCCCATACTTTAAGTTTTGGATGCAATCCTCTTTCTTCAGGTAAATAGCCAATTTTATTCGTCATGGAATAGTCAATTGGCTCGTCATTAAAAGTAACAACGCCTGTTGTTTTAGGTAATAAACCTAAAATCATGCGAAATGTTGTTGTTTTACCTGCACCGTTTCCACCTAAAAATCCATACATTGTGCCTTTTGGAACTTCCAAGTTAACATCATGTACTGCAGTAAAGTCGTTAAACTTTTTTGAAACATTTTTAATAATTAATGTCATAACTTTTACTCCTTTTTATTGGGTCGTATTTCTGAAACATCTATATTTTCATCATCTTCAAATATAAATAATTCGTCTATAGATACTTCAAATACTTGTGAAAGCTTATGTGCCAATACTAATGTCGGATTAAATTTGTAACGCTCAATAGAATTAATCGTCTGTCTCGACACGTTGACTAAACGAGATAACTCGCTTTGCGTCATCTTTCTATCCGTCCGATATTCGTAAACTTTATTTTTCAATCGATCACTTCCTATCAAGTTAACTTTACAGTAAAAGATTATGGATTATATGTCAAGTTGACTTGACATATATAAACAAAAAAATAAGAAACTCTCAAAATTCCAGAGAGTTTCTTTAAATTTTTACTAATATGTTCTAATTGGTAAAATCAGTTGAATAACTGTTTCATCACCTTTTGGCTTGAGAATAAATGGTCTCATCGTGCCAAAGAATTCCACTTGCACTTCATCATTATCAATTGCTTTTAATGCATCCATCATATATTTAGAATTGAATGATATTTTTAGTGATTCCCCTTCAACATTATCAGTAGCTACATCTTCTTTAACCGTACCAATTTCTGGAGAAGTTGAAGATAATTCTAACTTATCTGCATCCGTTGATAATTTAATGACGTTATTTCCACCTTCACGTGCTAATAATGATGCACGATCAATAGCATGATAAAACTCACTATTGTTTATCGTTAATTTAGTTTCATAGTTTTCTGGGAATAATCTCGTAGTATCAGGATAGTTTCCTTCAAGTAAACGAGAAATAAAGTTAATATGACCAACTTTAAATAATACTTGGTTACTAGCAAAGAAAATATTGATATCTTCTTCAGAATCAGAAACGATTTTATTTAATTCCGATAAAGCTTTACCTGGAATAATGACATTCTTATCTTCGATCTCTTCATCTTCAAGTTTTAATTTTCTTAATGCAAGTCTGTGTGAATCTGTTGCAGTACAGGTCAATTCATTATTTTGGATTAACCAGTTAACACCTGTTAATACTGGGCGTGTTTCTGAGGTGGACACTGCAAAGTTCGTTTGTGCGATAATGTTCTTTAATACTTTGATTGGTAATTTGATTGCATCATCTTCAGAAACTTGTGGTAATAGTGGATATTGATCTGGATCTAAACCACTGACATTAAATTCAGAATGTCCTGAAGTGATAAGTGTCTTGAATTGCTCGTTAGTTGATAGATTTACTGTTTTACCTGGTAATTTCTTAACAATATCTACAAAGAAACGTCCTGGAAGTACAACAGAACCTTTTTCTTCTATATCTACAATCTTTTCACCATCAATATTTTGGTTGATTGTTATTTCAATCGATATCTCTGAGTCTGATCCTGTTAATATGATGCCTTTATCTGTTGCATCGATTTTGATTCCTGTAAGTATCGGTAATGTAGTTCTTGGTGAAATTGCTTTTAATGTATCATTCAATTGATTAAGAAAGTAATCTCGTTGAATTGTAAATTTCATAACTTATAAAACTCCTTCCAGTCGTTATATATTTAATTATATATCTTTTAAAATCATAGTAATAGTCATAGGGGCTGTGGATTGGTGGATAAGCGCCTTAAAAACGTGATACGAAAGTTATTCACATGTTAATAAACTGTGTACGAATGTGCACAACTTATCCACATTATCCACGGATTTGTTTTTCTAGTTGTTCTAAATCAGTTTTGAGTTCTGGATTATTTTCTAAATCTTTTCTGATTTTTTCGTGTGCATGAATCACTGTTGTATGATCTCGACCACCAAATTCTTCACCAATTTTAGGTAAAGAGAAATCCGTTAGCTCTCGAGATAGATACATTGCAATTTGTCTCGGATACGCAATAGATTTTGTACGCTTTTTAGCAGCAAAATCTTCTATTCGTATGTTATACATTTTACCAACGACTTGCTGAATATCTTGAATTGTTATTTTAGTAGATCTTGGTGTTGAAATAATATCTTTAAGCGCTTCAGCAACTAAATCAGTATTAATAGGTTTATTTCTAAGTTTAGAATAAGCTAAAACTCTTGTTAAAGCGCCTTCTAGTTCACGAATGTTAGATTGAATAGAATTTGCGATGTAAGTTAGTGCTTCTACTGGTAAATCAAGATTTTCTTCTTCAATTTTCTTTTGTAAGATAGCCATTCTTGTTTCAAAATCAGGCGGCGTAATATCTACAATCAAACCCCATTCAAAGCGCGTTCTTAAACGATCTTCTAAAGTTGGAATTTCTTTAGGTGGACGATCACTAGAAATAACAATTTGCTTTTTATTTTGGTGTAAATCGTTGAATGTATGGAAAAATTCTTCTTGAGTTTGTTCTTTCTTTTGAATGAATTGAATATCATCTATTAATAAAACATCGATATTACGATACTTGTCTCTAAAGCTTTCAGTATCATTTTTTCGGATAGACTTAATAAATTCATTTGTAAATTTCTCACTAGATGTATATAGTACGTTCGCATTTGGATTCTGTTCAAGTACATAATGGCCAATTGCATGCATTAAGTGCGTTTTGCCTAAACCAACACCACCATATATAAATAGTGGATTATAAGCATTGGCTGGTTCTTCAGCGACAGCTAATGAAGCAGCATGCGGGAACTGATTACCCGGACCGATAACAAATGTATCAAACGTGTTGTTACTATTAAGTTGGCTGTTTATTACTTCTTCATGTTCTTCGGTTACTTTTGATCTTTTCGGCTTTTCAGCGAAATCTTCACTTTGCAAATCTTCTTCTGAAATAAATTTAACTTGAACCTTGTCTCCAATGACATCATAGATGAAATTAATGACATGTTCATGATATTTATTGGTTAACCACTCAGCAACAAAAGGACTTTGTGCAACGACGATTGCACGATTACTATCTATTTGATGTAAGTAAGTGCCTTTGAACCAAGTATTATAACCAGCAGAAGCGATTTGATCTTCAGCAATAGATAACACTTGCTCCCAAATTTCTTCTTTTGAATTCATAAAAGTCCTCTTTCTAATTTAAATTTATGGAGTTATACACATAAAATAAGATTGTTGATAAAGAAAACCACAGGTTGTTAATAATTATCCACAACTTACTAACAAACGGTGGATAACTCAACTTTCCAATTCTCTTGTCCACAATCTTTACACTAGTATTCTTCTATAGAAATCATAGTAGTATCAATACTTTGTATAACTTATCCACACAATTATACTTTCAAACAAAACAAGTTGTCAAATGGTTGTGAATATGTGTAAAAAGATTAAATTAGGCTGTGAATAAGAAATAAGATTTATATAATTATCCACAAAAAGTTGGTAATGCATTGTGAATAAGTGGATAACTCTATTTTCGATTGTTGTAAATTTCTTCTTGATTTTTAAAAACTGATTTGTTATAGTTTAGTAGTTATTGAAATTGTGAAAAGTCACGTGTATGGTATAACTAATTTTGAAACTAATCTTCTGATATATATAAATGAATATCATACAAACAATTATCTAACTGTAAATTTAGATGTTAAGAATAAATAATGGAGGTGTTCTTAAATGGTAAAACGTACGTATCAACCAAATAAGCGTAAACATAGTAAAGTACACGGTTTCCGTGCTCGCATGAGCTCTAAAAACGGCCGTAAAGTATTAGCTCGCCGTCGTAGTAAAGGTAGAAAAGTATTATCAGCTTAAGATCACTGAAGAGCAGTGGTCTTTTTTTTGTTTTAATTGATGTAATTGTTTTGTATAATAAACAATAATTAAGTGTTGTTTTTTGGAGTGGATGTTTGTGGAAAAGGCTTATCGTATTAAGAAAAACAATGATTTTCAAAGAATATATAAAAAAGGTAAGTCAGTTGCTAATCGACAATTCGTTATTTATACAGCAGAAAACGAACATGAACACTTTAGATTAGGTATAAGTGTTTCAAAAAAATTAGGAAATGCTGTTACTAGAAATAGAATAAAAAGGTCAATTAGAGAATGTTTTAAGAATCATAAAGAAAATATTATTCCTAAAGACATCATTGTTATCGCTCGAAACCAATCTGTTAATTTAGAAGTAGTTGAAACGCAGAAGAGTTTAGAGCATGTATTGAAGATTGCTAAAGTTTTTAATAAACGTATTCCCTAAGTATTGATATTTTACTAGGAGGTTGCAGCATGCTTAAATCACGCTATGAAGGACAATCAGTAGAACAAGCACTTCAACAAGGTTTAGAAGATTTAAATGTTCAAGAACAACAAGTAAGAATTGATGTTATTAAAGAAGGTAAAAAAGGTATTTTTGGATTTATGAAACAAGATGCACACATTGAATTAACTATCATTGATCCTGAACTTAAGCAGTTTGAGTCAATTGAAGCGTTAAAATGTCGTCATCAACAACATGAAGAAGCTGACGAACCAATAAGTGATGAAACGCATCACGAAGAAGCAATAATTATAGAAGAAAATAATAACGACGAAAATGATATTCAGTCAGAAGAAGATATACGTGAACATAACAATCAGAAAAAAGATTCATTAAATGAAGTAGCACAAGATACATTAACGTATGTGCTTAATATTATAAGAGAAATGAACATTGATGTAGATGGTTCATACGAAATTAAGTCTAATACAATTTATATTAATATGACTTCGAATAACGCTGCTTATATAATAGGTAAACGTGGACAAATTTTAAATGCACTACAAACTGTAGGTCAAAATTATATGCATCAATTTGTGAAAGGTTATTATGCGCTCATATTAGATATTGAATCTTATCGTGAAAAACGTAAAGAAACTTTAGAACAGTTGGCAATTAATATGGCTAAAAAAGCAACCCAGACGAAAAAACCGGTTAAATTAGAGCCAATGCCGAACTTTGAACGTAAAATTATGCATCAAGCAGTGAGTAAAATTGAAAATATCGAAACATACTCTGAAGGAAGAGAGCCACATCGATATTTAGTCATAAAGAATAAATGATAATAGTCGGAGTGAGTGATCTCGCTCCGCATTTTTTCGAACATAAAATTCGAAAAATAGAACAAAACCATTTACAATCAATAGAATAGTTACTAATGGTGGAGGAGAAAATCATGGAATTAGATACAATTACAAGTATCTCAACGCCTATGGGTGAAGGCGCAATAGCAATTGTACGATTAAGTGGCCCGGATGCCTTAAACATTGCCAATCGTATATATAAAGGAAAAAAACAACTCAACGAAGTAGCATCACATACTATAAATTATGGTCACATTATTGATCCTGAATCAGATGAAGTGATTGAGGAAGTGATGGTAGCTGTAATGAAAGCACCTAAGACTTTTACAAGAGAAGATATAGTAGAAATTAACTGTCATGGTGGACTTGTAACAGTTAACCGTGTGCTTGAATTAACGATGTCAAATGGTGCTAGAATGGCTGAACCAGGTGAGTTTACGAAAAGAGCCTTTTTACACGGACGTATTGACTTGTCACAAGCTGAAGCAGTCATGGATTTCATCAGATCTAAGACGGAACGCGCATCGAAGGTAGCCTTAGGGCAGATGGAAGGGCGTCTAAGTAGTCTAATAAAAGGGCTGAGACAGTCCATTTTAGAAATTCTTGCACAAGTGGAAGTCAATATTGACTATCCAGAGTATGACGATGTTGAAGAAGCAACTGCACAATTTCTACTAAAGGAAGCTAGACATATTGAGAACGAAATTGATCAGTTATTAAAAACAGGTCAACAAGGAAAAATTATGCGTGAAGGGCTATCTACAGTA
Source organism: Mammaliicoccus sp. F-M27 (assembly GCF_022387115.1). NCBI lineage: Bacteria > Bacillati > Bacillota > Bacilli > Caryophanales > Staphylococcaceae > Mammaliicoccus > Mammaliicoccus sp. F-M27. The sequence goes on from NZ_JAJNIE010000008.1 coordinate 54,529, forward strand.
ATAGTAGGGAAGCCTAATGTTGGTAAAAGTTCGATGCTTAACAACTTGATTCAAGATAATAAAGCAATCGTAACTGAAGTTGCCGGAACAACGCGTGACGTATTAGAAGAATATGTTAATGTTCGCGGCGTGCCATTAAGGCTCGTTGATACAGCAGGTATTCGTGAAACGGAAGACATCGTAGAAAAAATTGGTGTTGAAAGGTCTAGAAAAGCTTTATCAGAAGCTGATTTAATTCTATTTGTACTTAATTATAACGAGTCACTCACAGAAAATGATTATCAATTATTTGATGTCATTAAAGATGAAGACGTTATTGTTATCATAAACAAAATGGATTTAGAACAAAACCTAGATATGGATGAATTAAAAGAAATGATAGGTGATCATCCGTTAGTTCAAACATCGATGATAGAACAGCAAGGTATAGAAGATCTTGAACAAAAAATATCAGAATTATTCTTTGGTGGTCAAGTTCAATCACAAGATATGACGTATGTTTCTAATTCAAGACATATAGCACTTTTAAAAGATGCGAAAAGGGCAATTAATGATGCAATACAGTCTGCAGAAGACGGTGTACCTATAGATATCGTACAAATTGATTTAATTAAGACTTGGGAATTGCTAGGAGAAGTTATCGGTGAAGAAGCAAGTGAATCACTTATCGATCAATTATTTAGCCAATTCTGTTTAGGAAAATAAAAAGGAGGAAAAATTTTGACACAAAAATATGACGTTATTGTTGTCGGTGCAGGGCATGCTGGAGTAGAAGCAGGTTTAGCTTCAGCGAGACGTGGCGCAAAAACACTTATGCTTACAATTAATTTAGATAGTGTAGCATTTATGCCATGTAACCCATCAGTAGGTGGCCCAGCAAAAGGAATAGTAGTGAGAGAAATCGATGCACTTGGTGGTCAAATGGCTAAGACGATTGATAAAACACACATTCAAATGCGTATGTTAAACACGGGTAAAGGCCCAGCTGTTAGAGCATTACGCGCACAAGCTGATAAAGTATTATATCAAGAAGAAATGAAACGTGTAATCGAAGACGAACCAAATCTTGATATTATGCAAGGTATGGTAGAACGTTTAATTATAGAAGATAATAAAGTTAAAGGCGTAGAAATGGTTATTGGATCAACTTATGAAGCTGATGCAGTTGTATTAACTACAGGAACATTTTTACGTGGTGAAATCATTTTAGGAAACTTAAAATATTCAAGTGGCCCAAATCATCAAATGCCATCTATTAAACTAGCTGAACATTTGAAAGAATTAGGCTTTGAGATTGTTCGTTTCAAAACTGGAACACCACCACGTGTAAATGGAAATACAATAGATTACAGCAAAACTGAAATTCAACCAGGTGATGATGTCGGACGTGCATTTAGCTATGAAACGACAGAATACATTTTAGATCAATTACCTTGTTGGTTAACGTATACAAATGAACATACACATAAAGTTATCGATGATAATTTACATTTATCAGCAATGTATTCAGGCATGATTAAAGGTACTGGACCAAGATATTGTCCTTCCATTGAAGATAAATTCGTAAGATTCAATGATAAACCAAGACATCAATTGTTCTTAGAACCAGAAGGACGCAAAACTCAAGAAGTTTATGTACAAGGCTTATCTACAAGTTTACCGGAAGATGTTCAACGCAAAATGTTAGAAACAATTCCAGGACTTGAAAAAGCTGATATGATGCGTGCAGGTTATGCAATTGAATATGATGCAATTGTTCCAACGCAATTATGGCCAACACTCGAAACAAAAATCGTAACTAACTTATTCACTGCTGGTCAAATTAACGGTACTTCAGGATATGAAGAAGCGGCTGGTCAAGGTTTAATGGCTGGTATTAATGCAGCAGGTAAAGTACAAGGTAAAGAAGATGTTATTTTACGTCGTTCAGATGCTTATATTGGTGTATTAATAGATGATTTAGTGACGAAAGGTACAAATGAGCCTTATCGTTTATTAACTTCACGTGCCGAACACCGTCTATTACTTAGACATGACAATGCAGATCTAAGACTGACAGACATTGGTTATGAACTTGGCATGATTTCTGAAGAACGTTACGCTAAATTTAACCAAAAACGTGATGCAATCACTTCAGAACAAGAAAGATTAAAAGATATCCGTATTAAACCGAATGAACATACACAAAGTGTTATTGAAAGTCGCGGAGGTTCAGCACTTAAAGATGGAATTTTAGCGCTAGATTTATTACGTAGACCAGAAATGGACTATGATGCAATTATGGAAATCTTACAAGAAGAATCTCCAGTGAGTCCGGATGTTCAAGAACAAGTAGAAATTCAAACTAAATACGAAGGTTACATTCAAAAATCATTAGCACAAGTTGAAAAAATGAAACGCATGGAAGATAAAAAAATACCTGAAAATATTGATTACGATGCTATTAACAGTTTAGCGACTGAAGCACGTCAAAAATTAAAAGAAGTCAACCCACTAGATATCGCACAAGCTTCACGTATTTCAGGGGTTAATCCAGCAGACATTTCAATATTGCTTGTTTATATCGAACAAGGTAAAATTCAGAAGGTGAACTAGATGAACGAACAAACATTTATTAATTCCTTAAAAGAATCAGGTATAGCGTTAACAGATAAACAAATTAATCAATTTGAGATTTATTTTGAAATGTTAGTAGAGTGGAATGAAAAAATTAATTTAACAGCCGTGACTGAAAAAGAAGAGGTTTACTTGAAACACTTTTTTGATTCTGTAACACCTAGCTTTTATTTAGATTTCAACAAAATTGAATCAATATGCGATGTTGGTGCTGGAGCAGGATTTCCTAGCATACCGCTGAAAATTATATATCCACATTTACAAATTACAATAGTAGATTCATTAAATAAACGTATTAAATTTTTAAATGAATTAGCAGCAGCATTAAATATAGACAATGTGAACTTTGTGCATGATAGAGCTGAAACGTTTGGTAAGAGCAATTACCGTGAAAGCTTTGATCTTGTAACAGCGCGTGCAGTGGCAAGATTATCTGTATTAAGTGAATTGTGCATACCTTTAGTTAAAAAGGGTGGGCAATTTGTAGCTTTAAAAGGTTCGCAAGGCAGTGAAGAGTTGGAAGATGCACAATTTGCTATTTCAGTCTTAGGAGGACAAGTGAATGAAATATATGACTTCACTTTACCTTTAGAAGAAAGTATGAGACAAATAATTACGATAGATAAATTAAAACAAACACCTAAGAAATATCCAAGAAAACCAGGAACACCAAACAAAGAGCCGTTAACAAAATAATTCCTGGGAAATATGTATGAACGAAAGTAGGTATATTGAGATGAAAAAGCCTTTTTCTAAATTATTTGGACTAAAAGACAAAGAATTAGAACACATAGAAGAAGCTCGAGCTGAAGGTAATGTAGCGATAATTTCAACAGAGAGAATTGTGCCAAACCGTTACCAACCGAGAAAAGTATTCGATGAATCAAAAATTAAAGAATTGGCACAATCTATAAAAGAACATGGATTATTACAACCAATTGTTGTTCGTCCAATTGAAGAAGGTATGTACGAAATCATAGCGGGAGAGCGAAGATTTCGTGCAATAAAACATAACGATTTACCTGAAACAGAAGTAATTATTAAGCCGTTAAATGATAAAGAAACAGCAGCAGTAGCACTAATTGAAAATATTCAACGAGAAAATTTATCAGCAATAGAAGAAGCGGAAGCATATAGAAAGCTTCTTGATTTAGAAGATATTACACAACAAGATTTAGCTGTGAGTATGGGGAAAAGCCAATCATTTATAGCAAATAAATTGAGATTGCTTAAATTATCAGAACCGATCATAATTTCACTACAAAAAGGTGAAATAACAGAAAGACACGCTAGAGCGATGTTAGGTCTAGACGATGACGGTCAACAAGATGTCTTAACAGCCATCCATTCACAAAATTTAAACGTTAAACAAACAGAGGATCGTGTTAAGAAAATACGAGGCTCTGAAAAAGTAAAAGCTAAACAATTCCAATTCGAGCAAGATATTACAGAAGCCCTTGATTCACTTGGACAAAGCATTAAAAATGTTGAAAAAGAGGGAATTAAGATTAAACGCATCGATGAAGAACATAAAGACTTTTACGAAATTACGATTAAAGTTTATAAAAGAAAATAGCTAAAATGAGCTGGGGACATCAATCTCTTGCTCAAAATAAATCACCCAATCCGTTTGATTCATGTTCGGATTGGGTGATTTTTATATTTTTGATTTTGTAAAGTCCATGCTTGCATAGTCAATGTGCAAATAAAGTAATATTATGTAAATCATAATCAAAGTTGATATGTATACTAAGTTAAAATGTTGTTAAATTGCGCGCAAAGCATTGTATTTTGTAAATGATTCATTTATAATTTTCTGTAAACGCTTACATAATAAGGGGGATTTCAATGATTACATTTTTAGTTTCTATTGTATTATTGATTGTAGGTTATTTTACATATGGTAAGTATATTGAAAAGATGTTTGGCGTTAAGGATGAACGTCCGACACCAGCTCATGATCAAAGGGATAACATCGATTATGTTCCGATGACGACAAATAAAAACTCACTGATTCAATTATTAAATATCGCTGGTGTAGGACCGATATTTGGGCCTATTATGGGTGCTTTATATGGTCCTGTTGCTTTTTTATGGATCGTATTAGGTTCTATATTTGCTGGGGCTGTCCACGATTATTTAACAGGTATGATTTCAATTCGTAATAAAGGGGCTCATCTACCTGAATTAGCTGGTAAGTTTTTAGGTAATGTGATGAGACATTTAGTGAATGTCTTTACGTTATTATTATTGTTATTGACGGGTACGGTGTTTGTAACAAGTCCGGCATTACTGTTACATTCGTTAATGGATGGAAGAATTGCACTAGGTATTATCATTTTTGTTATTTTCTTATATTATTTCTTATCAACGATTTTACCAATCGACAAAATTATTGGTAAAGTCTATCCGGTGTTTGGCTTTGTTCTGATGATTTCGGCAGTTGGTATTTTCATCAGATTATTAATGACTGGGGCAGAAATTCCAGAATTAACGTTGAAGAATATGCATCCTGATTCTGCACCGATATTCCCATTGTTATTCTTTACGATTACATGTGGTGCTTTATCTGGTTTCCATGCAACACAATCGCCGATAATTTCTAGAACGACGAATAATGAAAAAAATGGTCGCAAAATATTTTACGGCATGATGATCGCTGAAGGTGTTATAGCGATGATTTGGGCTGCGGCTGCAATGAGTTTATTTGGTGGATATGGTGGCCTACAAGAAGTGTTGGCTAAAGGTGAAGCAGCTCTTGTAGTGAGTGAAGCATCTACTATGTTACTTGGATCTGTATTTGGTACATTAGCAATACTGGGTGTTATTGTATTGCCAATTACGAGTGGAGATACATCATTTAGAAGTGCGAGAATGATTCTTGCTGATTACTTTAATATTGGTCAAAAGAAAGTATGGAAGAGATTTGCTATCGCGATACCAATGTTTATTATTAGCTTTATATTAACGACAGTGGACTTTACAATCTTGTGGAGATATTTCTCTTGGGCAAACCAAACGACAGCTGTTATAGCGTTGTGGATAGGGGTAATGTACTTGCTGTTATCTAAAAAGAATTTCTATGTCGCGTTAATACCCGCATTATTCATGACGTGGAATATATTCACTTATATTTTAAGTCAGCCTATTGGATTTGGAATGGATTTAAAGCTAAGCTATTGGCTATCTATCGGTCTCACAATTTTATGGACAATGTACTTCTATTATTTATATCGAAAAAATAGTGAGAATGCGATAGAAATAGATCATCAAATTGGCGCAGCAACTGTATCAAAATACTAATCATGAAAAAAGAACCTTTCGGTCTCCACCGAAAGGTTCTTTTTATATATATTTAATATAGGGAAGCTAGTCTGCCATATAACACTCGCTCAAAAATATTATATGGCAGTGCTATTATTTAGGGGTAATAGCAAATGCTCGGACAGGGAACCCGGGAGCATTATTAGGTTTAGGGCTAATGGCTAATATAACTGCACCACGTGTTGGCAGTTTGTCTAATCCGGTTAACAATTCTATTTGGAAAGTATCTAAACCAAGGACGTAACGCTCACCGACTATATCGTTATGTTTACGAATGTCTACAGAAGCATCTGTATCGAACGTTTCATGTCCTATAGATTTGATTTTTCTTTCTTCAAATAAGTACTTAAGGGCATCTAATGACCATCCTGGGAGGTGTTCATGACCTTCTTTATCTTTATTTTCAAATTGTTCTTTGTCTGGCCATTTTTTTGACCAGTCACTTCTGAATGCTACGAACGTTCCGCTTTCAATAGGACCATTTTCTGATTCCCATTGAAGAATATGTTCTTTTGTTAATCTGAAATCTGAATCTTGAGCCACTTCTTTTGAAAAATCTAATACGATTAAAGGTAATACTGTTTCTTGTAAGCCTAATTCATGTAAATATCGCTTATGTTCTACAAAATGTATCGGTGCATCTATATGTGTACCGTACTGTGTAGGGAATTGCCATGATTGCGCAAAGAAACCATCATCTTTAACTTTATATAATGTTTTTGTTTCTGCATTTTCAAAAGCTGAGAAATGGGGAGACTCAGAATCAAAAGTATGCGTTAAATCTATCCAATTATATTCTTTTAGTTGATTTAGCGTGTCCCACAATGGATATGACATAACATCACCTCATATGATTGATTAATTTGGTTGTTTAACTGTGCTGTCTTGACGTAATTTTTCTACTGATTTGACTAATACTGTTAATGCTTGTTTAACTTCTTCTTCTTGTCTAGTCTTTAATCCACAGTCAGGATTTACCCAGAATAGAGAACGGTCAATCTTTTGAAGTGCTCTATTGATGGCTACTGTAATTTCTTCTTCTGTAGGTATACGAGGGCTATGAATGTCATAAACGCCTAAACCGATACCTAGATCATACGTAATGTCTTCAAAGTCTTGAATTAAATCACCGTGGCTTCTAGATGTTTCGATTGAAATAACGTCAGCATCTAATGATTTGATCGCATGGATGATTTGTCCAAACTGAGAGTAACACATATGTGTATGAATTTGAGTTGAATCTTGGACTGAAGATGTTGATAATCTAAATGAATGAACAGCTTTATTTAAATAATCTTCATGGTACTCTGAGCTTAAAGGTAAGCCTTCGCGCAATGCAGGTTCGTCTACTTGAATGACTTTGATACCTGCTTCTTCAAGTGCGAGTACTTCTTCATTGATAGCTAAAGCGATTTGATCTTGAACTTCGCTACGTGGGATATCAACACGTTCAAATGACCAGTTTAAAATTGTAACTGGACCTGTAAGCATACCTTTAACAGGTTTGTCAGTTAAGCTTTGAGCGTATAATGTTTCTTTAACTGTTAATGGAGCTGTCCATTTAACATCACCGTAGATGATTGGTGGTTTAACGGCACGAGAACCGTATGATTGAACCCAACCGAACTTAGTTACTAAGAATCCGTTTAATTTTTCGCCAAAGAATTCAACCATGTCGTTACGCTCGAATTCACCATGTACTAATACGTCTAAACCAATTTCTTCTTGAATATCAATCCAACGTTTAATTTCGTTTTGTACAAATTCTTCGTATTTTTCGTCTGAAATTCTATTGTTTTTCCAATCAGCACGGTATTTTCTTACCTCTGTAGATTGAGGGAATGAACCAATCGTTGTTGTAGGTAAGTCTGGTAAATTTAATACTTCATCTTGTAATACTTTTCTTTCTTTAAATGGTGTTGAACGTTCTGATTTCACTGAATCATAATCGTATTCAAGTTGTTTGAATGATTGACTTTCAAAGCGTTCAAATTGAGCTTTTAATTCATTGTATAAAGTGTCATCATTTTCATTGAATAATTGTTTTAAAGCATATAATTCATCTAATTTTTCAGTAGCAAAACTCAAACCTTCGCGTACTGAATCTTCTAAAGTTTCTTCTTCTAATGTAACTGGTACGTGTAGTAGAGATGAAGATGGTTGAATCACTAATTCTTCTGTATAAGATTGTAATGATTCTATTAATGCTTTTTTCTCTTCTATGTTTGTTGCCCAAACATTTCTTCCATCAACGATACCAGCAAATAATGCTTTTTCTTTAGGGAATAAACCGTCTTTAATTTGTTTTAAGTTAAATCCATTGTCATGCACAAAATCTAAACCAAGACCGTATACTGGTAATTGGCCTACAAAGCTTAAATCAACGCGTTCAAAGTAAGTTTGTAATACCAAGTTTGTAGAAGGTACTTCTTTGTTGAAAAATTCGTATGCTTCTTTCGTAATGTCTTGAAGTTCTTTTGCTTCGTCAGTAACTAAAATAGGTTCATCTACTTGAATATATTCTGCACCAGCTTCAGTTAAACTTTCGAATACTTCTTTATATAATGGTAAAAGTGTTCTTACTTTTTCATCGAAACTTTGGTCTCCACCTTTAGATAAAGCAACATAAGTCACAGGACCTACAATAACGGGATGCGCGTTGACACCCGCTTCTTTAGAAAAGTTAAATTTCTCTAATAATACGTTGTTATTTACTTTAGGTGAAACGTTGTCCCATTCAGGTACGATATAGTGATAGTTTGTGTTAAACCATTTGATCAGTGCACTTGCAACATGCTCTTTGTTACCTCTAGCGATATCGAATAATAAATCATCGTCAACAGGGCGTCCTTGGAAACGTTCTGGAATAATATTGAATAATAATGATGTATCTAGAACATGGTCATATAGTGAGAAATCACCAGCAGGAATTTGATCGACATGGTGTTCTTTTTGAATTGTTAATATTTCTTTATGCAGACCTTGCAATGTTTGATCTAATTCAGCTTTATCTATTTTTTTAGCCCAGTAGCTTTCAATGGCTTTTTTCCATTCTCTTTTTTTACCTAGTCTTGGAAATCCTAAATTTGCTGTTTTAATTGTCATAATATTGCCTCCTTGGTTTGTGTTCCAGTTTTTAATTTTGAATAATTTGCTAATTCAACTGTTAAATCATATTTTAAAAATGGTGTAACTAAGTACAAGCCATTAAAATATTGGTGTACTGCATCAATTAATTGTTTGCTCAAGCTAATGCTGAGCTTTCGAGTTGCGTCTCGATCGTCTTTCACTTTTTCAAAAGCGTTGAGAACAGTTTCTGATAATTTAATACCAGGAACTTCGTTGTGTAAAAATAGTGCGTTGTTATAGCTCGTTATAGGCATTATGCCTATAAAAATGGGTGCATCTATATGTTTTGTTGCTTCATATATCTCTTTAACCCTTTCAGGTTCATAAATCGGTTGAGTAATGAAATACTCCATGCCAGATTCAACTTTCTTTTCTAATCTTTTAACTGCTGGTTCAAGGCGTCTTACATTTGGATTAAATGCACCAGCAACAGAGAAGTTCGTATTACTTCTTAATGTATCTCCGTCAGCGTTAATACCTTGATTAAATTGAGTAATAATCTCGGCTAATCCGCTAGAATTGACATCGAATACACTTGTTGCACCAGGGAAATTACCAACCTTTGATGGGTCACCTGTAATTGTTAAAATATCGTTAATGCCTAGAAGGGATAGCCCCATCAGATGTGATTGAAGACCGATTAAATTTCTATCTCGACATGCTAAATGTACGAGGGGTCTAATTTTATATTTTTCTTTTATAATGCTGGCTGCTGCAATGTTAGAAATTCTAACGCTTGCTAACGAGTTGTCAGCAAGTGTTACAGCTTCTACACCCGCATCTTCAAGCGCTTGTATACCTTCAAAAAACCTATTTGTATCTAAATGTTTCGGCGTATCTAGTTCAACTATGACGGTTGGTCTTTGTTGGACGAGTTCTTTAATACTTGGTTCGTTTTTATTTTGCTTTTTATACTGCTTTGTTTCTATCGGAATAACATTTTTATGTTTTATAGGTGTTAAGTCTTTAACGATATTCTTTATCTTTTTAATATGTTCTGGTGTTGTACCACAACATCCACCTATTAATCTGACACCTTGATTGACAAGTTCTTTAGCTGCATCAGAAAAGTATTCTGAGTTGTTATTGTATTTTAAGTCGTTTTCTTCTAAATCCAGCAAACTTGCGTTAGGGTAGCAAGAAAGATAGGCATTGTCAGGAATTTCAATATGTTTATATGTCTTGATCATATGGTAAGGGCCATGGTGGCAGTTTAAACCGACGATATCTGCACCTTCATTTAATAAAGCTTCTAATGCATCAGGTATAGGTGTACCATTTCTCAAATAATTTGTATTGCTTGCAGTAAGTTGAGCGATAATCGGAATATCATATTTAGCTTTTGCATCTTTTAAAACAGTTAGCAACTCTTCTAAATCATAATAAGTTTCAAATAAAATGCCATCTACACCTTCATTAACAAGTGTTTCGATTTGAATTTCTGTATGGTATTGAATGGCTTCTATAGATAAGTGGCTTTTCTTAATGTTGCGAAAGCCACCTACCGTACCTAGAATAAATGTGTCTTTATTGCTTGCTTTTTTAGCGATTTGAACAGCTTCTCGATGTATTTCTTTCACACGATGTTCTAAATTGAAATCTTGTAGTTTTTCAAAGTTAGCGCCATATGTGTTCGTTTGAATGACATCTGCGCCAGCTTCTATATATGAGCGATGTATTTGCTCAACTTTTTTAGGGTGAGTCAGATTATAACTTTCTGGGCAAGTGTCTAACCCTTCAGAATAAAGGATTGTTCCGATTGCGCCGTCAGCTACTAAAATGCGGTTCTTCAATGCTTTTTTTAGATTCATATGTAGCCTCCTTTAATGCCCAATCGATATCTGTAATCAATTCTTTGACATCTTCCAAGCCTGCTGACAGTCTAAATAATCCATTTGTTATACCACGTTCAGCTCTCACATCTTCTGGAATAGCTGCATGACTCATTGTAGCTGGGTGTGAAAGAATGGTTTCAACGCCACCTAAGCTTACAGAAACGAGCGGTATATTGAGATGATCGACAAATGCTTGTGCTTTTGATTCATCTTTAAGTCTGAATCCAAGCACGGCACCACCATTTTTAGCTTGTCTTAAATGCGTGTCGCTTGTAATTGGATAATAAACAGTTTCAATCGCTTCATTTTCAATTAAATATCTGTAAATTTGTTCCGCATTATAAACGGATTGTTTAAATCTAATAGGCAATGTTTTTAAATGTTTAGCGAGTGTCCATGAATCATAAACGCTTAAACCTGAACCTGTACCATTTTGGATTAAGTAAATGTCGTTTTTAAGTTGTGGGTCGTTTACGATAACAGCACCTGCAATTAAATCACTATGACCACCTAAGAATTTCGTTGCTGAATGAATGACAATATCTGCACCTAGTTTCAATGGAGATTGTCCAAGTGGTGTCATGAAAGTATTATCTACAGCTAAAAGTGCGTTGTTTTTACGAGCTATCTGGCTAACACCGTCTATATCAGTCACTTTAAATAGTGGGTTAGAAGGTGTTTCTACATAGATAAGTTTTGTATTGTCTTGGACAGCAGCTTTTACTTGTTGTAAGTCTGTTTGATCAACAGTTGTAAATTCGATTTTGAATTTCTTGAGTATTTGTTCTGTTAATCTGAACGTACCGCCATAAACATCATCTGGAAGGACGACGTGATCACCTGGTTCTAATGTTAAAAATACTGCTGTAATAGCGGCAATACCTGAACTGAATGCAAATCCGTATTGACCGCCTTCTAAGTCAGCTAATTTTTCTTCGAGTAGCTGTCTATTTGGATTACCGCTTCTTGCGTAATCATATTCAGCATTACCACCTAAAGTTTGTTGGTGATATGTTGATGAATAATATAATGGTTGATTGCTTGATAAATGTTCATTGCCTCTAGTGGAATCTAATATTAGTGATGTTTCTTTTGAATAGCTCATATTGACACTCCTTCTTTTCTTGAATTTTTTAGTGCTTGAAGTATGTCTTCGTAAATGTCTTCATAGTCTTCAATTCCAATTGATAAACGAAGTAAGTATTCATCGATGCCGCGTTTATCTTTTTCTTCATCAGCCATGTCTACATGTGTTTGTGTATATGGGAAAGTGATAAATGTTTCAGTACCACCTAGGCTTTCAGCAAATATACATAAATCAATATTTTGTAAAAAGCTATCAACACTATAAGCGTGGTTTAATCGAATGCTTAACATGCCTGTTTGACCGGAATATAATACTTCGTCGATGCTATCAACTGATTGAAGTGAAGCGGCTAACTTTTGAGCATTTTCAGTAGCACGATCAAGTCGTAAGTGAAGCGTTTTTAATCCTCTAAGCAATAAATAACTGTCGAACGGTGATAATGTTGCACCAATCATATTGTGGAATTGTCCAAGTAATTCACCTAAGTAATCGTCAGAAACTGTTACAATTCCTGCTAATACATCGTTATGACCACTTATGTATTTAGTAGCAGAGTGTAGTACGATATCGGCGCCATCTTTTAATGGTGTAGATAAGTATGGTGTTAAGAATGTATTATCTATAATCGTTAAAATATTTTTAGATTTTGCAATTGCATAAAGTGGATCTAAATCTACAGAGAACATTAACGGATTTGATATTGGTTCGATAAAGAATGCTTTCGTATGATCATTGATAGATGCGTTAACTTCTTCAATATTTGAAAAATCGATGTATTTAAATTTAATGTTGTATTGTTTTTCGTAAAACTCAAACAGTCTAAAAGTGCCACCATATAAATCAAATGAAACGAGTATTTCATCATTTGGTTTAAATAAGTTACATATTAATTGAATACTTGCCATACCACTAGAAGTTGCAAATGAGTATTTTCCACCTTCTAATTTGGCAAAAGCTTCTTCAAATTGAGAGCGCGTTGGATTTTTAGTCCTTGTATAATCAAAGCCAGTTGAACAACCTAATTTTTCATGTTGATAGGCTGTAGCAAGATAGATAGGGTTTGTAGTAGCCCCGGTATGATCTTTAGTTAATGAAATTTGAGCGAGTTGAGTAGATTTCATAATAGCCGTCCCCCTAATGTATTTAAAAAATAAAAAAAGCTTCCGTCCTTTAAACCCGAAATGATCGGATGTAAAGGACGAAAGCTTAGCTCGCGGTACCACCTTTGTTTGTAATGACATTACTGACACTACCTCTATAAGTACGTGGTCTCTTAAGTAAGAGTATATAATGGCAGTAAAATCGTAAACAAATTCCAGTACGCCATCAACACTAAAGAGACTTTAATACTGTATCGCTATAACGGGCGATCCCGTTGACACCTCAATATCGATGTCACCACTCCAAGGCCATTTTCAATCTTTCTTTCAATATTCCCTTTCAGCAAATGGGAACTCTCTGATAATTGCAGTGTAAGATTTACTTTCCTTTTTATCGTGATTTTAATTTATATTTCGTTGTTGATATATTACACAATACTATGGTGTTGTTTTTTTGTCAACAACTTTTCTGAATATTTTAACTTATCGGTCAATTATTCTTTTGTGCATATCATCAACAAAATTGTTATAATCTATTGTGGATGTTTTACGTGAAACAAATTAGATGATATGACGTGGTGATGAAATGAAAGAAAGAAATCATGAACTTGTTGAAAAGATTTCTTATAATCTGAGTCATGATAAAATAGTTGAAATTCCTTTATCCAAATTAAGAAGGAATCCATATCAACCGAGAGATTATTTTGATGAAGCAGCTTTGAAAGATTTAACGCAGTCCATTTCACAACATGGTGTATTACAACCAATAGTAGTAAGAGAAACGATTAAAGGTTATGACATCGTAGTTGGAGAAAGAAGATATAGAGCGAGTCAATTAGCTGGCAAAGATACAGTTCCAGCGATTGTTAAAGCATTAACGGATGAAGAAATGTTAGAACTCGCTATTATAGAGAACCTTCAACGTGAAAACCTTAAACCCTTAGAAGAAGCAAAGAGTTATGCCACGATGATGAAAGAACTTAATTTAAAACAGCAAAATGTCGCGGATAGATTAGGGAAATCAAGATCTTATATTGCGAATGTTTTAAGGTTGCTTAACTTACCTCCAAGTGTGAAAAGTTTAATTAACGAAGAAAAATTATCAAGTGCACACGGACGAACATTACTTGGTTTAGAAAAGAAACATCAATTAAATCAAGTAGCACAAAAAATTGTCAAAGAAGGCATGAGTGTTAGAGCATTAGAAGAATATATAAAGTTTTTGAATGCTAATGATCATGGGAAGACAAGAAAAGCAAGAAAGAGCAAGCCAAACTTTTTAGTTAAACATGAATATCAATTAAAAGAGAAATATGGAACTAACATTGATATTTCAAAGACAAAAAAAGCAGGTAAAATATCTATTGAATTTAATTCTGAAGATGAATATAAGAGAATTATGGAATTATTGCTAGAAGAATAAGAGGTGCAGAATTTTGGATAAAATTATGAATATCATTCATAAAATGATAGACCCATTTATGAATCCTGAGAATTGGCAGAAATGGATAGAACAAATTTTAATCGGAATATTTTATGTTGTATTAGCATTTATTATTATAAAGGTTCTCCATAAAGTTGTTGAAAAATTCTTTACTACTAAATACGGAACTAAGAGGATAGGGAAGTCTAACAAGCGTGCTAAAACGATGGTAAACTTACTACAAAATGTCATTTCATATGTAGTGTGGTTTATTGTGGTTACAACAATATTAAGCAATTTAGGTATAAGAGTTGAAAGTATTATTGCAGGTGCAGGTGTTGTAGGTTTAGCTATTGGTTTCGGAGCACAAACGTTAGTGAAAGATGTCATAACAGGATTCTTTATTATTTTTGAAAATCAATTTGATGTTGGAGACTATGTAAAAATTAATACAACGGGTACAACTGTTGCTGAAGGTACTGTACAATCAATAGGAATGAGATCTACGAGAATTTTATCATTTGCAGGAGATTTAACGATACTTCCAAATGGTACGATGAATGAGATTGTGAACTTTTCAATTCATAACGGTATGGCAATCGTGGAAATACCCGTATCCATTAAAGAAGATTTAAACGAAGTAGAAAGTAAATTAAATGAATTTTTACCTACACTTAAAGAGAAATACGAAATCTTCATCAAAGACCCAGAAATTTTAGGTGTAGAAACCGTTACAGCAGGAGAAGCAACAATAAAAATTGCAGGTGAAACAGAACCTAATGAACATACGTCGGGTGCAAGAATCTTAAGAAGAGAAATAAAATCATTCTTCGATAAAGAAGGTATACAAGCACCTATACCAACTATGGTTTCGTATAATCCTAACAATATTCAGTAATCATCTACTCGGGAGGCAGTCATATGATGAAATCGTATAATTTAAATGATATCGTTGAAATGAAAAAACAACACGCATGTGGGTTTAATAGATTTAAAATCATAAGACTCGGTGCAGATGTTAGAATTAAATGTGAAGAGTGTTCTCGTAGCATCATGCTACCTAGACAAGAATTTAATAAAAAAATAAAAAAAATAATTGAAAAAGGACAAGGTGAATAACATATGGCATTAACAGCTGGCATAGTCGGATTACCTAACGTAGGTAAATCAACACTATTTAACGCAATTACAAAAGCAGGAGCATTAGCAGCGAACTATCCATTCGCAACAATCGATCCAAACGTAGGTATCGTTGAAGTACCAGATCAACGTTTACAAGAACTTACGAAATTAGTTAAACCTAAGAAAACAGTACCAACAGCATTTGAATTTACAGATATAGCAGGTATTGTTAAAGGTGCATCTAAAGGTGAAGGATTAGGAAATAAATTCTTATCACATATTCGTGAAGTAGACGCAATCTGCCAAGTTGTGCGCGCATTTGTAGATGAAAATGTAACGCACGTATCAGGTAAAGTAGATCCAATAGATGATATCGAAGTCATCAATATGGAATTAGTGCTAGCAGACCTTGAGTCAGTTGAAAAGCGTTATGACAGAGTCATAAAAATGGCGAGACAGAAAGACAAAGACGCAGTTGCAGAAGAAAAAGTGTTAGCAAAAATTAAAGAGACATTAGAAAACAACGAGCCAGTAAGAAGCTTAGAATTCACACCTGAAGAACAAGTAATCGTGAAACATTTGAGCTTATTAACAGCAAAACCAATGCTATACGTAGCAAACGTAGCAGAAGACGAAGTAGCAAGCCCAGAAGACAACGAATACGTACAAAAAATTGAAGAGTATGCAAGTAACGAAGGATCAGAAGTTATTGTTATTTCAGCAAAAATCGAAGAAGAATTAGCAACATTAGACGAAGAAGATCGTGAAATGTTCTTAGAAGATTTAGGCGTAGAAGAAGCAGGATTAGACAAATTAATTCGCGCTTCATATGACTTGTTAGGATTAGCAACATACTTTACAGCAGGTGAACAAGAAGTAAGAGCTTGGACATTTATAGAAGGCATGACAGCACCACAATGTGCTGGAATCATTCATACAGACTTTGAAAGAGGCTTCATTAGAGCAGAAACCGTGAGCTATGATGATTTATTAAATAATAATGGTATGAACGGTGCAAAAGAAGCGGGTAAAGTAAGATTAGAAGGTAAAGAATATCTTATGAAAGACGGAGACGTCGTTCACTTTAGATTTAATGTGTAAAATTGAAGATATATTGAAAGATAGTCGGTTGTGATTAACACAAGCGGCTATTTTTATTAGTTCTATTGAGTGATAAAAAGATTGTAAAAAGTAATACTCTATGCTATAATTCTTGATTGTGAGTAATGAAAATTATTCCTTGCTTAATACTAAGTTGTTAGGCCGCATAGACCATAAGGAGGTGTAAATTGATGAGAACATATGAAGTAATGTACGTAGTACGTCCAAATATCGAAGACGAAGCTAGAAAAGCTGTCGTTGAACGTTTTAAAGGAATCTTAGCTTCAAACGGTTCAGAAGTCATCGAAGAAAAGGATTGGGGTAAACGTCGTTTAGCCTATGAAATCCAAGACTTCGCAGAAGGTTTCTACAATATCGTTCGAGTTAAGTCTGAAAATGACGAAGCAATTAACGAATTTGATCGTTTAGCTAAGATCACTGATGATATTATTCGTCACATCGTTATACGCGAAGAAGAAAAATAATTTAACTTTTAAGATATGGGGGAGATTAAATGATTAATCGTGTTGTATTAGTCGGTCGGTTAACTAAAGATCCGGAATACAGAGTAACACCCTCAGGCGTTCAAGTTGCTACTTTCACCTTAGCTATCAATCGTACTTTTACGAATTCGCAAGGTGAAAGAGAAGCTGACTTTATCAACTGTGTTGTATTTAGACGCCCCGCAGAGAATGTAAACAATTACTTATCTAAAGGTAGTCTTGCAGGTGTTGAAGGTCGTCTACAATCTCGTAGCTACGAGAACCAAGAAGGTCGTCGTGTTTATGTAACTGAAGTTGTTTGTGACAGTGTTCAATTCCTTGAACCTAAAGGCGCAAATCAACGTCAATCTGGTAATGATAACCAATCAAATAACCAAAATAATAACGAGTTCCAGAATTATGGACAAGACTTTGGCGGTAATCAGCAACAAGGACAAAAAGCACCTTCAAATCAACAGTCAAATAATAATCAACAATCAAGTAACCCATTTGCGAATGCTAATGGACCAATTGATATCAGTGATGATGATTTGCCGTTCTAATAGTTGATTGAAACGAATATAAATATAAAAATTTAAAAAGAAGGGAGGAACTCAATCATGGCAGGTGGACCAAGAAGAGGTGGTCGTCGTCGTAAAAAAGTTTGTTATTTCACTGCAAACGGTATTACACAAATCGACTACAAAGATACAGATTTACTTAAGAAATTTATCTCTGAAAGAGGTAAAATTTTACCACGTCGTGTAACGGGTACTTCAGCAAAATACCAACGTATGCTTACTATAGCTATCAAACGTTCACGTCACATGGCTTTATTACCATATGTTAAAGAAGAACAATAATTTTTAATGTATATAAACCCCTCTAGCAATCAGGCTAGAGGGGTTTTTTGTGATTGTTTTTATAAAAATTTCGCGATTTTTTCTCAGAGTGTGAATATTTCTAGAAAAATCGACATAAAAAAAGAGGCAACCGTCGCAACAGTTAACCTCAAGTACACTCCGCAGATGTGTACCGCTATTTGTAAATATTATAGTACATACTTTCGACTTAAGCAAGATTATCGATGAATATTTTTAGCTCTTTTAGTTTTGGTCTTGTATGTGTACTTTAACTCAATCATAAAAAGATAATATGATTCTTTTTGTAACTATGTTACCATTGGGAAAAGTTTTTGATAGGAGGATACGATGAGTAACTTAGCAAATAATACAAAATTAGATATTGATCGAATTATCTTTATAGGTCGAACTTTTGAAGAATACGTAAATATGTTTGACTTAGCGATAGCAAACCTTAAAAACAAAAAGGTTCTAGACTGTCCGGCTGGCGCGTGTTCGTTTAGTGCGACGGCTAGAGAAAATGGTATAGATGTTGAAGCCTGTGATATTGCTTATTATTTTAATAATGTTGAATTATATAATAAGGGTAAAGAAGATATTAAACACATGATTAATAAAATGGAAAAATCTAAATCAAATTATAATTGGACATTTTTTAATGATACTGATGATTTGAAAGATTATAGAATAGAAGCACTGGATACTTGTGTGAAAGATATGAAACTGTATCAAGAAAAGTATCATGCCGTTGAGTTACCTCAGTTACCTTTTAGTGATAATGAATTTGATATTTTATTATCTGCTCACTTTTTATTTTTATATTCAGAAGCGTTTGATTTTAATTTTCATATTCAAACACTTGAAGAAATGTTGCGTGTGACTAAGGAAGAAATTCGCATATTCCCACTCGTTAATATTGAGGGTGATCGCTACGAAGAATTAGATAAAATTATACATACCTTAAATGAACGTGGTTATACTACAGAAGAAGTTCAAGTGAACTATGAGTTTCAATCCAATGCAAACTCATTTTTAAAAATAAATATTAAATAAATTTATTGAAAGTTTAGGAGGTTGCTTCTTGAAATCAATAACGGTATATCATTATGATGCATTTAGTGTTGAACCTAATAAAGGAAATCCA
The DNA here is from genome assembly GCF_022387115.1 of Mammaliicoccus sp. F-M27. Lineage (NCBI taxonomy): Bacteria > Bacillati > Bacillota > Bacilli > Caryophanales > Staphylococcaceae > Mammaliicoccus > Mammaliicoccus sp. F-M27. The sequence goes on from NZ_JAJNIE010000008.1 coordinate 73,755, forward strand.
GCAGGAGTAGTATTAAATAGTGAAGATTTAACTGATGATGAAATGAAAGAAATCGCAAAAAAGATTGGATTTAATGAAACGGCATTTCCTCTAGTATCTGATTGTGCAGATCTTCAGATTCGATATTTCACACCTGGTCATGAAGTGGAACTTTGTGGACATGCTACAATGGCTACTATGTATGCAATGAAAATAAATGGACACTTAGAAGATAAAAAAGATTTTAAAATCGAGACAAAAGCAGGTATTCTTCCTGTAAGTATCAATACATATGATGAAAAAATTTATATAACGATGAATCAGGCAATACCAAAATTCGAAAAATTTGAAGGTTCTAAGGTAGACTTAGCGCAGTCAATCGGGATTGATGAGCATGATTTAGAAATGAAATACCCAATTGTTTATGGAAGTACAGGAGCATGGACATTATTAGTTCCGGTCAAAGATTTAGAAACTTGTAAGAAAATGAAACCACAAAATAAGTTATTTCCTGAAATATTAAAAGAAAGACCACGTGCATCTGTACACCCATTCTGTTTTGAAACGTATGATAAACATTTAGATATGCATGCAAGACATTTTTCATCACCATACTCCGGGACAACAGAAGACGCAGTAACAGGAACAGCTTCAGGAGTGATGGGCGCATATTATGCTCAGTATATTAAGAATATGGCAGAAGAAACATTTGAACTTGTAATAGAACAAGGTCAAGAAATAGAAAAAAATGGCAAAGTAATCGTTCACGTTGAGAAGCAAGATAAGCAGTATGATATTAAGATAACTGGTAATGCAGTATATGTGAAAAAAATAGAAGTAGAAATATAATCTTTAGACTACTAGATCACTAAACACCCCTTTAGCAAATGAGCTAAGGGGGTGTTTTAGATTTTAATTAACGAAAATAGGCAGTGTAATGAATATGACTAAAATCAACATTAGTATACTGCTTATATAAATTGGATAGGCTGTCTTAAAGTTTATTTTTTTAAGTGTTTCACAAATGAGAAACTGTGTTAAAAAACTCATTGTAAATAAATATAGTATGGATAGTATAACTTCGGTTAATCTTAATCTTAAGCTTGAATAATCTATATTTAAAATAATGCTTGAAATGGCAATTAAAATAATTGTATATACAACATACCATATTAAAATGTTAACACGACTGAACATGAGTGCTACTTTTTTAAATTTAAATAGGTACTTTAACAGGAAAAGGTTAAAGACTATAGATAATACATATTGTAAAAACAGTAGTGACGATAAATTGTGAAATATATTTGTTTTTTGTTCTATGAGAATACTTAAGCCAGAAATTACAATGACTATTAATAGTATTAACAGGTGTAGATGTTTTTTCATTTATATTAGACTCCACGTTTTCTCCACTAAAATTTATTAAACTTCAACTGCTCGATTACATGTGCATGATTCTTATAGAGTACGAGGTCGGATCTATTTTTAGTTGGTAAGATGTTTTTAATCAAATTGACTTCGTTTATATTATCCCAAAGGTCTGTAGCTATTGTGATGGCTTCTTCTTGAGGGATGTCTCGATATTTATAGAAATGTGAGTCAGGCTTCTGGAAGGCTTCTTCTTGTAACAATAAGAAGCGATTGAGATACCATTTTTTCATGTTTTCTATTGTTGTATCTAAGTATATTTTATAATCGATATAGTCACTTACGAGCTCTTCTTCATGTGGACTAACTTGGAATATATTCACACCTTCTATGATGAGAATGTCTGGGCAATCAATGTTGTGATATTGATCTTTTAATCGATCATATGTGATATGCGAATATGTGTAAGTTTGTATGTTTCGTTCGTTGTTTTTAATTTGTTTTAAGTGACTGATTAAAGTTTTGGTGTCGTAACTTTCTGGGAATCCTTTTTTAGATAATAAATCTTTATCTATCAGTTCTTGTTTAGGCATAATGTACCCATCTGTTGTGATGAGATCAACTTTCCAGTCTGTATTGTATTCTTGAAGTAAGCTTAAGAGCAGTCTTGAAACTGTGCTTTTACCGACAGAAACGCCACCTGAAATACCAATAATAAATGGTGGAGTGTTTTCTTTGTTTTGTAATTTATTGTTAATATCAAATGAGTAATCTTTATGGAATTTAACTTTGTTTGTTAAAAAATTAATGAGTGGTAAATAGACTTCGTTAATTTCAGAGTTTGTTAAATTGTCATTTAAGCTGATGATTTCTTCAAGGTTTAAATGACTTGTGTCCATATCTAATTTAAAGTTTGTGTTACGCCATTCTTCTTTTGTGAATTTCATAATGAGTTCCTTTGCTTTAAGAATTTATCAATTTTTTACAGTACTCGTATAGGGTAACATAAATATTAATGAAAGTGCTTTATTAATTTTTGAATTTTCACATGAATATCTTAAATTTTGTCTTAATAGCATTTATTGAGGTGGTTTGGATAGAATAAAAACGCCCTTAGGATAGTATCCTAAGGGCGTATATTGTTTAGAAGTCAGCTATTGCGAGCTTATTTTCTAATACTTTATTAACAAAATCAACAGTGGCTTCACGAGATATGGGATCGTGTCCCTTTTCCTTATTATTGTAGAGGATAAATTTGATGTTGATACTATTTATGTTGTATTTATCAAGAAAATTGCAGAATGGTTCATAGTGTCTTGTCATATCTGTCAGACACAATCTGTTTTGGATATAGTAAATTTTTGGAACATAGTTTTCATGTCTAAAGAGACTTGTGATGGATAATCTAAGTGAATATTGCTTTTTGATATAGTCTCGTGAGCGTCCAGGAAATATTTTGTTATACAGTTTTTCGACATTTACTTTATCATATCGATCAACGTAGCATTGCGGATTGTTTACAACAGCTGTCGATTCTTTATGTAAAGTGGCAAGATACATAGACATATATCCGCCTGCAGATGAGCCGCAATAAACAACATCATGAGCTTCTATATTAAGGTGTTCTGCTATATGTTTGGTAATTTCGGAATAGTCTACTAGAAAATGACGTTGTTCTCTACCAACACCCCAACCAATCCTTAATTGCTTATAGTGGACTGTTCTATCGTCTATATATAGGCAATTGGCATTAAAGTCTTCATGCCATTTACTTCTCATAAAAACAGGTGGTTTACTTTTAGAAGGATCAATTGCACCATTTGAAAATACAACTAATTTATCATTGTTTTCTTTAAGATTTAGTTTGATGTAAAAGTCTAAGTCATCTTTTATGATTTTAACAACTTGATTGTTTAGTTGCCATAGCTTTTCGCTGGTAATATCTTCGTAATTTAATGTTTCCATAATATGAAACACTCCCAATTGTTAATGTTAATTAAACGAGCTTAATATAAAGTTTAATATAACAAAGTAGCGCTTCTTTTAACAATTATATAGTGGAAATTTACAAAATCTTAATAAAAAGGAGTCTGAGCAATAAGCTCAAACTCCTTTTTGAATGGATTAAATATTGAATAATCTTGAGAAGAATCCTTTTTTCTTTGGTTCTTCTGTTTCTAATTTAGTTTCTTCACTTGTTGCATCTAGAGTAGAAGTTGTATCTACTTTTTCTTCTTCAGCAATATTATTTGTAGTTTCTTGCTTCTCAGTTGTAACTGCTGTTTCTTGTTTGTCAGCTGCAACTTCTTGAGTAGGATCAGCTTCTTTAGTTTCTACTTTAACTTCTTCTGTTTTGTCAGTTGTAGGTTCTGTCTTAACTGCTGAAGCTTTATCTTCAACTTTATCTTCATCTTTAAGTTTCTTCTCTATTTTTTCTTCAGTAGAAACAGTTTCTTTACTTATGTTAGTATCTTCTTTGTTTTCTGCCGCTTCTTTAGAAGTAATGTCTGATGTGACACTTTCTGAACTGTTAGTTTGTGAAGATTCTTTATCTGCAACTTTCGTTTCATTCGTTTGTACAGCTTCTTCAGTTTGTTGAGGTGCTTGTAATGCTAAAGTTTGTTCCAATTTTTGTTGTTGGATATGTACTTGTTGCAACATTTCACCTAACATTTGTCTTTCTCTACGCATATGTTGAACTTCTGATCTTAACTCTTCGATTAATTGTTGAAGCTCAGGTGATTGCTGATCTGGCTGATCTTTCACTAGAACTTGTAAGAAGTCTTTTTCTTTTTCTAGCGTTTCAAAAGCTTGATCATAACTGTTTGTTTCTTTAACTTTTTCAGCTATTTCTTGGAATAATTCTACATCTTCTTCTTGGAAGTCTGTTGCTTCTCTTCCACGGTATTCAGTCTTAGAAAGTTGATATCCTCTGTCTTCTAAGTGTTGCACAATTTTTCTAACTTGTTTTTCGCTAAGACCGACCTTAGCTGCGAATTCTTTCGTTAACATATTATATATCATCCTTTATTTGGCAGTAGTTTTATAGGTAGGGTTGTCTATGGGCAGACAACCGTCACACTTCCCTTATTACATTACATGTAATTATGATAAAGTTCAAGCATTTGTTGTATTAATTGTAAAAAGTATTATATACAAATAAGAAATATGTTATTATTTAGGAAATTAGAACAATAAATAATAAATTTGGAGCTGTTTCAAATGTCAAAAGATATAGAGAAGAAAGCGTTTAAACCAATTTGGATTATTGTTAGTTTCGTATTATTAATTGGAATTTTATTATTACCAACGCCAAATGATTTACCCGTTATGGCAAAATGTGCGTTAGCCATTTTAGCATTCGCAGTTATTATGTGGGTTACAGAAGCTGTAACTTATCCAGTATCGGCAGTTATGATTGTCGGTCTTATAGTTGTATTGATTGGATTTAGCCCAGTGCAAAATTTAGGAGATGCTCTAGGTAATCCGGCAGCAAATGGTAAAGCATTAGAAGGGGATGCGTTATTAGGTACTAGTAATGCATTACAAATGGCGTTAAGTGGATTTTCTGGTTCAGCCGTTGCACTAGTTGCTGCAGCATTATTTTTAGCGACAGCGATGCAAGTCACGAACTTACATAAGCGATTAGCACTACAAGTACTTTCTATAGTAGGTAATAAAACAAATAGAATTGTTATAGGTGCCATTATCGTTGCAATTATATTAGCATTTTTTGTACCTTCTGCTACAGCAAGAGCTGGTGCAGTAGTACCTATTCTACTTGGTATGATAGCAGCATTTAATACTTCTAAAAACAGTAAATTAGCAGCGTTATTGATTATTACAGCTGTACATGCAGTTTCTATATGGAATATCGGTATAAAGACGGCTGCAGCCCAAAATATAGTCGCTATAGGCTTTATTAATAAATCGATGGGACAAGACATTTCATGGGGTGAATGGTTCTTGTAAGCAGCTCCTTGGTCCATTATCATGTCAGTTGTTCTATACTTCGTCATGATCATGATTATCAAACCTGAAGAAAAAGAAATTGAAGGCGGTACGGAATTAGTAAAAGCGCAATTAAATGAATTAGGTCCAATTACTGCTAGAGAGTGGAGACTGATTATTATTTCTGTCTTGCTCTTGCTATTCTGGTCTACAGAAAAAGTATTACATCCAATTGATTCTTCTTCCATAACGATTATTGCATTAGCCATTATGTTAACGCCAAAAATTGGTGTATTCTCATGGGAAGATGTTGAGAAAAAAATACCATGGGGTACTGTAATTGTATTTGGGATTGGTATATCACTAGGTACAGTTTTGTTAGAAACAACAGCTGCACAATGGTTAAGTGATAAGACGTTTGGATTGATGGGACTTAATCATATGCCGCTTATAGCTACAATTGCGTTAATCTCAATATTCAATATTTTAATTCATTTAGGATTTGCCAGTGCAACAAGTTTATCTTCGGCCTTAATACCTGTGTTTATTGCATTAACGCAAACATTAAATCTAGGTGATCAATCTATTGGATTTGTACTTATACAGCAATTTGTTATTAGCTTCGGATTCTTATTACCGGTTAGTTCGCCACAAAATATGTTGGCGTATGGTACTGAAACATTCACAGTTAAAGATTTTATAAAAACAGGTATACCATTAACAATAATCGGTTATTTGCTCATTATCTTGATGAGTATGACTTATTGGAAATGGTTAGGATTATTATAAGTGAGTTCAACTCAAAATAAATAAGCATGTCACGCTAGTCATTTTTACGTGATTAGCGTGACATGCTTTTATTTATATGAAGTGTCTTATTTTGGAAATCGATTTATAATAATTGGCCAATAAATACTGCGATGATAATAATAGGTAAAACAAATTTGACTAGGAAATACCATACGTTGACAAAGATTCTACCTTTTTTAGTATCACTCATATTCAGTTCTTTCATGATGGTCTCTTTGTTAAATATGTGTCCGACAAAGATGGTAACACCCAATGCACCGATAGGCATTAAGACGTTTGCGACTAAGTAATCCATGTTATCAAAGAAGGTTCCAACACCAAATGTAAAGTTTTGTAATAGTCCGTTTGATAATGCTGACGGAATACCAAATACAAATACTAAACCACCTATTATATAAGACCATTTTTTTCTATTATCGTTATTATTTTTAGTAATGTTAGATATATTTAATTCTAATAAAGAAATTGAAGATGTAATGGCTGCAAATAAGAATAAAATTAAGAATAACAGATAGAACAATTGACCTACGAACATTTGGTCAAATACTTGTGGAAGAACAATGAATAATAATCCTGGCCCTTGATTTGGCTCTAAACCAAAAGCAAATATTGCTGGGAATATGGCTAAACCTGCTGCTATAGAAACGGCGATGTTCATCCATACAATTGCATTAGCACTTTTGACGATATTGGTCTTGCGGTTTAAATAAGAAGCATAAGTCATCATGCCACATGTACCAAGTGATAAAGCAAAGAATGACTGACCTAATGCATATAATATACCTTCAGAACTTAAGTCTGAAATTTTAGGTTGTAGAAAATATTGAATACCTTCTACTGCACCATCTAAAGTTACAGATCTAATAATAATGATGACAAATGAGATAAACAATAGTGGCATCATTACTTTTGATGCTTTCTCGATTCCTTTTTCGACACCTTTACTGACGATGATGACAGTAAAGAGTATAAAAGCGAATTGGCTAGCTAATGAATATAATGGATTAGAAATATAATCATTAAAGACATGACCGTAATCGTGTGACTGCGTTAATCCAAAGCTGTCTAACAATGTACGTATAATATATAGAATGATCCAACCACCTATAACACTATAGAATGAAAATAGTACGAATACTGTTAAATTCCCGAGCCATCCTATTAAGTTAAACGATGATTTTCCAGAAACTTTTTTAAAGATATTTGTAGAGTACGTTCTACCATATCGTCCCAAAACAAATTCACTTAAAAGTAAAGGTAAGCCGACGAGTAGTGTAAATATAATAAATATTAATAAAAATGCGCCACCACCATATGTGCCAGCCATATAAGGAAACTTCCATACTGCTCCTAGACCTATTGCTGAACCTGCACTAGCTAAAATAAAGCCAATATTTGATGACCATTGCGATAAATTTTTCATTTGAATTCCTTCCTTACTATATAAATACTTTAAAGCGGTAAAGCTTTTAAGTAAAAAAATAAAACTCACAGAAGTGAATTTTACATGATTATGGTAATGATTGCAATATAAAAAATATCGACAACAATCATTTGTTGTCGATAAGTAGGGTGTCTAAATTGTTAAATGTTAAAGCAACCTATTGACCGATAGAGCCGTTGCTTTCGTCATTCCAAGCCAATATGTTCTCTAATGGTAATCTACTAGAATCGTGAGGTGGTTTAACCCCTTTACCAATCGCTAATAAATGTGCTGGAACGTATCTTGAAGTATCGATATTTAAAGCTTCTAATACAGCTGTTTTATCGAAACCACCGATAGGGTTTGTATCATAACCGTGGTCTGTAGCGATAAGCATTAATTGCATTGATGCTAAATTAACATCCATTAAACCTTGAGCGTTGAAGTAGCTTTCATCAGCGTTGCTGATTAAATTAGATATTGTTTCAACGAAGTAATCTTTAGAGTTTTCATCCATGTATCCAAGTTCAACATTTTTTTCATAAATATCACTTACGTAGTCAGCATGTTTCAAGTCTGCAAGAATAAGAATAATTGCGCTTGAAGAGTGTAATTGTCTTTGGTTGAATTGTACAAGGTGGTCTAATTTTTGTTTTGTTTCTTCTGAGTCAATTACAACGAATCTCCAAGGTTGAAGATTAATTGAAGAAGGTGCTTTAGTAGCTAGCTCTATCATTTCTTTTATTTCTTCTCTAGGTATTTTAAAGTTTGGGTCGAATTCTTTAACTGATTTTCTTTTGTTAATAATTTCAGTTAGTGAAAGGTTTGATTGTGTCATTTTATTTCTCCTTTTAGTATGATGAGATTATAATGCACTAATTTATAAGAAAAATAAAATGATTAGCTTATGGCTGAAAATTATTTTTGGGGGTTTTGTAAATGAAAGCGACTACTTTATTATCTGAATTAAAAATAACGGAACCAATCTTTCTAGCAGGAATGGCTGGAGGCGTGACGACGCCGAATTTAGTTGCTTCTGTATGTAATGAAGGTGGATTTGGACAAATTGGAGCTGGCTACATGACACCAGAAACACTTGCGAGAGATATCGATCAAATTAGGGAAATGACTCATAAACCATTTGGCGTTAATTTATTCGTACCTGAATTTCCAGAAGTTAATCAAGAAAAAGTCGATTTTATGAATAGAATTTTAGAGCCTATCGCTGAAAAATTAAACTATGAACCCGTCAAAGAAGTTTCGATTGAGAACACATTTGATCAAATGATAGCTGTGATTATTGATAAAGGTGTGGAACTTGTTAGCTTTACGTTTGGACTACCTTCAGAACATCTCGTTCAACAATTACATCAACACCATATAATTGTGGTCGGAACAGGTACTAATTTAGATGAAGTTAAAGCTTTAGAAGCGATAGGTGTAGATGCCGTTGTGATACAAGGTAGTGAAGCGGGAGGTCATAGAGGATCATTTGAGCAAGCGTTGCCTGAAGAACGTTTAACATTAGAAGAACTCTTCGGTCAAACTTATCAAAAAGTAAACTTACCGCTTATTGTAGCAGGAGGTATTACAACACCTGAGCAAGCAAAATATTATATCGAAAAAGGCGCAGCAGCTGTACAACTTGGAACAGCATTTTTAACAACAAGAGGAAGTGGTGTTCCAAAGGTGCATAAAGAAAGTATATTAAATGCAAAATCAGAAGATATTATACTTACGAATACATTTAGTGGACGATATGCAAACGGTATTATTAATCCTTATATTCGGTATGTTGAACAATTTAAAGACAGTATTTGCCCTTATCCTATTCAAAATATATTAACACAGCCGATGAGAGGGCAGTCTAAAAAATTGGGGAATAAAGATTATATGAATTTATGGTGTGGCACACATCCAGAAGGCGCACGAGATGAGACTGTATCAGAATTGATGAACAGGTATCGTTTAGTATAACACTAAGGGGCTGGGACCATACATCTAGGCAAGCATGCACTTTCAAAGTCGTCACACTATAAAAAAGCATATCACGCTGTTCACTGAGAAATATCAGTAGCGTGATATGCTTTTTTATTTTATTAATTATAAATCCATAGATTCTAAGAGTTCATAAACAAATTCTCTATCATTTTCGTTGCCGTGTATATATTTATTGATATAACAAGAACGAATACTTGGAGCAATAACATCTTTTTGAAGTGGTAAGTATTGTTTAATATATAAGTCTATCGGTGTTGGCGGTAATGATTTTTGAGGATTTGGCTGTATATACGGAAAGTCTTGTTGAATTTCATAACCATGTCTATTAAAGAAATTCTTTCGCATAATCGCATCTTCTTGTTTGCTTTCATCATCATATACTTCTACGCCAAATGATTCGAGCATGATCATGTTAGCATCTCTTCCATGAACATCTTGAGCATGCTTATGAAGCTCTTTCTCAATTTTTTCTAATGTTTGTGCACCGACGCGTTGGTTTCGGTATTCAGGATGTGTCATTAAATAAATGATAAAAGCTGAATTTGTGGTAGGTTCATAATGTCCTGTAGATAAACTTACGACAGTATCATCTATTAAACCAACTAAAAATATATAATGTTTTTGTATATAATCTGATGTTAAAGAGTGAATAAAGACGTGACGATCTTCTCTTACTTCAGCTTTAAAAATATCTTCATACATTTCTAAAGCTTTTTTAAATAATGGATCATCTATAGATGTGACAACTTCAAAATTCATAATTATGAACCCCCCAATCAATATTTTATAATATTATAACATAAGATATTCATAGAGGTAGACTTCGCACAAAAAAGACTGCCAACCGAGACTCGGTTGGCAGTCTTAAATATTATAGTTATTGTCTATTTGGGTCATCTGTCGGATTGTTAATATCTGCTTCTTCTCGTCTTACTTTTTCAGATACATGTTCAGTATCTTGAACTTTATTTTTCTTAATCACGATTTCTTCAGATACAACATTTTCTTTATCAACGTTTACACGTTCTTCATGTAAAGGAACGTGTACTGAATCATCTTCGTTTGCGTTGAAGTCCTCGTCTACCTTCTCATTTACTGGTCGACGTTCAATCGTTACTTCTTCGCGTTCAACGGGTACATCGAATTCTTCGTTTTCTTCAACGACACGTTTATCAACTGAAGCTTGCCCAGTTTCAACGTTTTCTTTATCAACATTTAAGCGTTCTTCGTGTAGTTGAACAGATTCTTCATCTTCGATATTTTGATTACGATCATTAAATGATTGATTTGATGCATTGATATTAGTATCTTGTCTATTTTGACTAGATGAGAAGTTTGATTCTCGTGCTGTATCTTCATTTGTTGCATTAGGCGCATCAACACTTTCATTTGGTTTATTATAGATTAATGATGAACGCTCTGCTTCAACATCATCATCGTTAACTCTTGAGAATGAAGATTCGTCTTCTCTTGATAAGCTTTGTTGGTCTTTTACGTTATCCGTTTCACGATATTGAGATCTCGTGTTTGTCGTTTCTTTGTTGTTTAATGCTTCTAAATCTCTTTCGTTATCACTAGAATAAACTTGACGGTCATCTTGACCTTCTAAATCATCGTCAGCTTGTTTGTTTGCATATCCAGCAGCCCCAAGACCTGATGCACCAGCTAGATTTGCCGAAGTAGAAGTATCATCATGTGCTTGCTTGTCATTTTGATTGCCAGTAGATTGATTAAATTCATCTTTGTTATCAGCAATATTAGAATCATCTACATCATCATGTGCAACACTTTCGTCACCTATACTGTTACCGTATCGGTTAGTGTCTGTATAATTATCTGTTCCTGCTTGCTTATTGAATGAAGATGTTTCATTTTTTTCAGTTGTATCATTGTTTGTAATATCATTTTTAGAAACGTCATCACTTTGATTAAATTCATTTTGATCTTGCGCATCTTCATTGTGACGATTAGACGAACTAGCTGCTGCAGCACCTGCAGCGCCAGCACCTACTCCTGCCCCAGCAGCTGTTCCTTTAGAAACACCTGTTTCTTCATTATCATTATTTGAAAATGGTTTTGTATCATCATAGTGTTCGTTCCCTGATTGAGAATCTTTAGGATGACCGGAATCGTAGTTGTCAGTATCTCCTAAATTATCATTATCAATATATAATAGTATCTTACCGTTACTTAAATCTGCTTTATACTTATCTAATTGTTCTTCTGGAACTTTTAAGCTTGATAAAACTCTTTCTTCAGCACTTTCTCCAGAGAATAAAGCTGTAATCTTATCACTAAATGATCCTCTTGAGTTTTTAACTTTTACATCTGTGTAGTCTAGAGAATTATCCTCAAGCTTTTCTTCAGAGATGACTTGTAAATCACTTTCTCCTGCACCTTCTTGCTTTAATTGGTCAATGCGTTGCAGTAATTCACTTTCGTTATTAAACTTTTCTATTTTACCCATACTAAAACCTCCATAAATTTGTAATGTGTAAAAATCTGATAAATAGTGATGATTCTCTAGATGTTAAAAACTTAATAAATATTGTCTTCTAAAATACAATATAATTCACAAATACCCTTGTACGAGCGACTCAAACACAAAAAAATAATAGCTTTCTAATTATTTGAACAATTCAGTTTATTCAAATGCTGTTTAAATAGCGTTATAATAAGCTTTTGCCTATTGTAAAAATACTGATATTTTGTTATTATCAATGAATAATTTATTACTAAAAACTCATATAATCTGAAGAATATGGCTTTAGAAGTTTCTACCGTGTTGCCTTAAACGACACGACTATGAGTAAATGAATAACACTGGAATCAGACTATCTAAATAGTGTGGTTTTATATTATTTTTTACTCATCTTACCTAATTTCTAGGATTAAGGTGTGTTTTTTTTAATCTAAATGAGGAGGCGAGTAGTGTGAGGACACTACAGGATAGGGTTAAAGAAGATGGTGTAGTCATCGATGAAAAGATTCTTAAAGTGGATTCATTTTTAAATCATCAAATCGATGCAAAGTTAATGTACGAAGTTGGACAAGTCATTATTGATCATTTTAGTGACAAGAAGATTACAAAAATACTGACTATTGAAGCTTCTGGTATTGCACCAGCAATTATGGCTTCGTTACATTTAGATGTTCCGTGTTTATTTGCTAAAAAAGCGAAACCATCTACAATGACGTCTGAGTATTATCACACAGATATCCACTCATTTACTAAAAATACAACAAGTACAGTTGTTATTGCGAAACAATTTTTAAATGAAGATGATCACGTACTTATTATCGATGACTTTTTAGCAAACGGTGAAGCATCATTAGGTTTACATCGTTTAGTTCAAGCAGCAAATGCTAGAACATCGGGAATTGGCATCGTTATCGAAAAAAGTTTCCAACCAGGTAGAGAGAAGTTGGAATCTGAAGGATTGGAAGTATTGTCACTTTGCCAAGTTTCTTCTTTATTAGGAAATAAAGTTAAACTGGTAGGAGAATAAAATGAAAAATTTCATCTTAAGTATTCAACATTTACTCGCAATGTATGCAGGTGCCATAATGGTACCGATCATCGTAGGTTCTGCACTTAAGTTCACGCCGGAAGAAGTCGCATATTTAGTCGCAATTGATATCTTTATGTGTGGCGTGGCAACATTTTTACAAGTTTATAAAGGTATTGGTATAGGACTGCCGGTAGTCTTAGGATGTACATTTACTGCAGTTGCACCAATGATATTAGTAGGTAATACACATGGTATCGGCGTCTTATACGGTTCAATATTCTTATCAGGAATTATCGTCGTTCTCATTTCACCATTTTTCTCGTACTTAGTTAAATTATTTCCACCTGTTGTTACAGGTAGTGTAGTGACAATAATTGGTATAACTTTAATGCCAGTAGCTATGAACTATTTAGCTGGAGGTCAAGGTGAGAAAAATTATGGAGATAGTAAAAATATATTCTTAGGTATCTTTACGCTAGTTATCATATTAGTTATACAAAGGTTATCAAAAGGGTTTATAAAATCGATTGCCATTTTATTAGGTTTATTGATTGGAACGATCATCGCTTCCTTCTATGGTTTAGTAGATACATCTAGTTTAAAAACGTCTAATTGGTTAGAGTTGCCAAGACCATTTAGATTTAGTGGATTTGAATTTGAATTTGGTACGACTATCGTCTTTGTCATTATTGCGATTGTAAGTCTAATCGAATCAACAGGCGTCTATCATGCACTGAGTGAAATTACAAAACAACCTATTACAAGAAAAGATTTATCAAAAGGTTATCGAGCTGAAGGAATCGCTATTATCATCGGCGCAATATTTAATGCCTTTCCATATACAGCGTATTCTCAAAATGTTGGTCTTGTTTCATTATCAGGTGCTAAAAAGAATCAAATTATGTATATGATGGTTGCACTGCTCATTGTATGTGGATCTATACCAAAAATTGGTGCTTTAGCTAGTATGATACCTTTCCCTGTGTTAGGTGGCGCGATGATTGCAATGTTTGGAATGGTTATGGCTTATGGTGTTAAAATGCTTGGTGGTATAGACTTTAATAAACAAAACAATTTACTCGTAATTGCTGTTTCTGTTGGAATCGGTGCAGGCATTACGGCAGTACCTCAAGCGCTTGAAACATTTGGAGAAGAATATGCATGGTTAACTCAAAATGGTATAGTATTAGGTACTTTCTCAGCTATTATATTAAATTTGTGTTTTAATGGATTAAACAATCAACAAAATAGTGAAAATGTGAAATAATAAATATGATAATAAATTAGTGGAGGTTATATTCATGTGGGAAAACAAATTTCAAAAAGAAGGTTTAACGTTCGATGATGTATTACTAGTACCAGCAAAATCTGAGGTATTACCAAGTGATGTAGATTTGAGTGTGTCACTATCTAAGAATATTAAGTTAAATATTCCGATTATCTCAGCTGGTATGGATACAGTTACTGAAGCTAAAATGGCTATCGCTATGGCTAGACAAGGTGGCTTAGGTGTTATTCATAAGAATATGTCTATCGAACATCAAGCAGACGAAGTACAAAAAGTTAAACGTTCTGAAAATGGTGTCATTACAAATCCATTCTACTTAACGCCTGACGAACAAGTATATGCAGCAGAAGCATTAATGAGTAAATATCGTATTTCTGGTGTGCCTATTGTTAAGAACGATGAAGATATGGAACTTGTAGGTATTATTACGAATCGTGATTTAAGATTTATTGAAAACTTCTCAATCAAAATTTCAGATGTTATGACTAAAGAAAACTTAGTTACATCTCCAGTTGGAACGACTCTAGAAGAAGCAGAAGAAATTTTACAAAAATATAAAATCGAAAAACTTCCATTAATTACTAACGAAGGTAAACTTAAAGGGCTTATTACAATTAAAGATATTGAAAAAGTGATTGAATTCCCTTATGCAGCTAAAGATAAAGAAGGTCGTCTTCTTGTTGCAGCAGCTTTAGGTATTGCTAAAGATACACCAATTCGTGCTCAAAAATTAGTAGAAGCAGGAGCGGATGCTCTTGTTATTGATACTGCACATGGTCACTCTAAAGGTGTATTAAATGTAGTTAAAGAAATTAGTCAATCATATCCAAAAGTAACAATCATTGCAGGTAATGTAGCAACTCAAGAAGGTACAAAAGCGTTATTTGAAGCAGGAGCAGATGTCGTTAAAGTTGGTATCGGACCAGGGTCTATTTGTACAACTCGTGTTGTTGCTGGTGTGGGTGTACCACAAATTACAGCAATTTATGATTGTGCAACTGAAGCTCGTAAACATGGTAAAGCGATTATTGCAGATGGTGGCATTAAGTTCTCAGGAGATATTGCTAAAGCATTAGCTGCAGGCGGTAACGCTGTAATGTTAGGTAGCTTACTTGCTGGTACAGAAGAAAGCCCAGGACAAACTGAAATCTTCCAAGGACGTCAATACAAAGTATATCGTGGTATGGGTTCACTTGGCGCAATGGAACAAGGTTCGAAAGACCGTTACTTCCAAGAAGACACGACTGCTAAGAAATTCGTTCCAGAAGGTATTGAAGGTAGAATCGACTTTAAAGGACCGTTACAAGATACAATCTATCAATTAACTGGCGGTATTAAGAGTGGTATGGGTTACACTGGTTCAGCTAATTTAGAAGCGCTAAGAGAAGAAGCTCAGTTTATTAGAATGACTGGCGCAGGACTAAAAGAATCACATCCACATGATGTTCAAATTACTAAAGAAGCACCAAACTACTCATTTTAATTAAAGGAGATCAACAATTATGGAAATGGCTTTTGAACAAGAGTTAATTCTTGTATTGGACTTTGGTAGTCAATATAACCAATTGATTACGCGTCGTATAAGAGAGATGGGCGTTTATAGTGAACTACACGACCATGAAATCTCAATCGAAGAAATTAAAAAAATGAATCCTAAAGGTATTATCCTTTCAGGAGGACCTAATTCAGTTTATGAAGAAGGATCATTTACAATTAATCCTGAAATATTTGAACTAGGCATCCCTGTATTAGGTATTTGTTACGGAATGCAATTAATGACAAAATTATTAGGTGGTTCTGTAGAAAGAGCTAGTGAACGTGAATATGGGAAAGCAACATTAAACGTTAAATCAGATGATGATTTATTCTTTAGCTTACCTGATAGTCAAACAGTTTGGATGAGTCACAGTGACAAAGTTATCGATATCCCAGAAAACTTTGAAATCATTGCAGATAGCCCAAGTTGTCAAAATGCAGCAATCGAAGATAAATCAAGAAAATTATACGGTGTTCAATTCCACCCAGAAGTACGTCACACTGAATATGGTAATGACTTATTGAGAAACTTTATTCGTCGTGTGTGTGATTGTACAAGTAATTGGACGATGGAAAACTTTGTTGATATCGAAGTAGAAAAAATTAGAGAACAAGTTGGAGATCGTCGCGTTTTATGTGCGATGAGTGGCGGTGTTGATTCATCAGTCGTAGCAGTGTTACTTCATAAAGCTATCGGTGATCAACTAACATGTATTTTCGTAGACCATGGACTTCTTAGAAAAGGAGAAGGTGACATGGTAATGGAAAACTTTGGTGAAGGATTCAACATGAATATCATCAGAGTAGACGCTAAAGAACGTTTCATGAGCAAATTAGCAGGCGTATCAGACCCTGAACAGAAACGTAAAATCATCGGGAATGAATTCGTCTATGTGTTTGATGACGAAGCCTCTAAACTTGAAGGTGTAGACTTCCTTGCACAAGGAACACTTTATACAGATATTATCGAATCAGGAACAAAAACTGCACAAACAATTAAATCACACCATAACGTAGGTGGATTACCAGAAGATATGCAGTTCCAATTAATCGAACCAATTAATACACTGTTTAAAGACGAAGTACGCGCACTAGGAATAGAATTAGGCATACCAGAACATTTAGTATGGCGCCAACCATTCCCAGGACCAGGACTAGGTATCCGTGTGTTAGGTGAAATTACAGAAGATAAATTAGAAATCGTGAGAGAATCTGACGCTATACTTAGAGAAGTTGTAAGTGAAGAAGGTCTAGAAAGAGATATTTGGCAATACTTCACAGTATTACCAGACATCCGTTCAGTAGGTGTTATGGGAGACTATCGTACATATGACTATACAATCGGTGTGCGCGCAGTAACATCAATAGACGGTATGACAAGCGACTTCGCAAGAATCGATTGGGAAGTGTTACAAAAAGTATCAAGCCGTATCGTAAACGAAGTAGACCACGTAAACAGAGTCGTCTATGATATTACATCTAAGCCCCCAAGTACAATAGAATGGGAATAATGATATAAACATAACAAACCCTCTAGCCGCAATGGTTAGAGGGTTGTTTTGTGTCGAAAAGATAGAAATACACAAACAGAATATCATGAATATATTCAAAGAATTAAATAGTAAAGGTATTACAGTTATTATGGCCACACATGAAAAAGCATTTTTTGATATTGGAAACGAGACGATAGATATGGATTTATTGTAATATTTAAAAGGAGAAAAAATTGTAAATGATTTTCCTCGCGATAAGCCGTTTTTCAGTATAAATCACGAATCTTTGTTATATTTGGATATATAAAGTTGAGGAGGAATCATATATGTTTATCGCACAAGCAACGTTTTCAACTAAAGATTCGGATGCAAAGTCTATCTTAAATAATAAGATGAGTCATGCTAAACAAGACTTTGAAGGCTTTGAAGGTTTCATTGATGCAGAAGTATGGAAGTCGGAAGCGGGAAGCAAATTAGAATATGCAATTGTTTCTAAATGGCATGACAAAAAAGACTTTCAAGCTTGGGTTTCTAGACCGGCTCATGTTGAAGAACATAAAAATATGAGTAAAGAGGCTAAGGAACAAGCTGAAGCGACAAGTCCAAAAATTGAAAAACAAATTAGAAAATACGAACTGATGGATTAAAGTTTTATCCGATTTTAAGGGATAAAAAAACATCGTTCTGACGTTTACATATAAGTTATAAATACCGCCGTTCTAACAATCATGTTAGAACGGTTTTTTATAATGAAAACATTTATGTAATAATATAAGGAAAGATGAATAATTTCTAGGAGGTTTACAGTGGAGATAAAACAAATGCAATATTTTATAGAAGTTGCGAAGTTCAAGAGTATGACAAAAGCCTCAGAAAATTTATATATTACGCAGCCTACGATTAGTAATTCAATTAAGTTGTTAGAAGAGGAATTAAGTGTAGAGTTGTTTGATCGTTCTAAGAGACAGATTGTTTTAACGGATGCTGGGAAGGTCTTTTATAAAATATGTAAGGACTTTTTAAAGATGTATGAAAATATTCCTGTTGAGTTAAATAATTTATTAGAAATTGAAGAAGGTCATGTCAGAATTGGGATTCCTACAATTATGAATGTGAATAGGTTTACTAAGCTTATTTCTGAATTCCATCAATTATATCCTAATGTTACTTTTCACATTTTAGAAGATGGTAGTAAAAGAATTGAAGATGAGATTTTAAAGGATGATTTAGATATAGGCATTACTGTATTGCCTACTGATAATAGTTTGTTTAATTCATTCTTCTTCTTCAGTGAAGAGTTGAAAGTTGTCGTGAATAAAAATCATTGTATGGCAGATCAACAATCTATTGATCTTAATAAATTAGCAAATGAGAGTTTTATCCTGTTTAATTCAGATTATTATTTAAATGACCGTATTAAGCAGTGTTGTAGGATGTCAGGTTTCATTCCTAATATTATATCTGAAAGTACACAATGGACTTTCATTGAACAGATGATTTTATCGGATTTAGGTATATGTATATTACCTTCAAGTATTACGGATTTACTCCATGAAGACTTAAAAAGCATTAGCATTAGCAATTTAAATATAGGCTGGGAATTAGCGATTATTTGGAAAAAAGAAGGCTATCAAAATCATATTACTAAAAAATTACTTGAATTCTTACAAGACAGATTCCTTTTAAACGGCTAAGTTATGCGGTTACATAGATTATTTTTATGAGTCGCATAAAAATTAACGATTTTTATAAATGCTTTAAGGGGCTTAGTATGTAGATATACGAGATATAAGAAAGGAAATGTATATGAATCATTTTAAACACCCCAATGAAAGCAGAGTAGTAAGCACGGATCAAGTTTTAGTAAACGATTTGAATAATTATAATACGTTGTTCGGAGGCGTATTAATGAAAAAGCTAGATAATAATGCTACTTTATCAGCTAGAAGACATGCAAGAGTCAAAGAATGTGTGACAGCATCAACAGATTCTATTGATTTCTTAGTACCTATTAGACAAACGGATTCAGTTTGTATTGAATCTTTCGTGTCATACACAGGGAATAAGTCCATGGAAATCTTTTGTAAAGTAATTGCTGAAGATATGTTAACAGGAGAAAGAAAGATAGCAGCTACAGCATTTTTAACTTTTGTAGCTTTAGATACTGACAAGAGACCTATTACAGTACCATCTATTGTTCCAGAATCAAAAGAAGAATTATTCTTATTTGAATCAGGGAGCAAACGAGCAAACATGAGAAGACAAAGAAGAGAGCATAGCCAAGAATTAACAGAAATTATTGGTTTAGAAAAACCTTGGGAAAGAATTAAAGAAGGGAGTTATTAAAGATGTTTGCAAGTACAAATGAAATATATAATGTTCAAGATGATATCTTATCACTAGAAAAAAAACACCCTCATTTCTTTAAGAATGTAGAGCATGTTGTGAGTTTGACGAGACAATTACAAATTCATTATCAATATTTAGGGGAATTAATAAATGGTATTGATAAAGTTGAATCACAACCACCATTTATTAAAGATTCTGTATTACAAATTTATACTGAAGAAGTTAAAAAAATTACTGAAGATGAAAATGTTGATACATTAATAAATATCTTTGAAAATCATCAAGATGTAAAATATGCTCAAATCTTTTTATTAATTTTAGGTGCGAAACCTAAACTTGTCTTTGAGAATACGATTATTAAATAAAAGATTAAAAGTGAGTTGGAAACACATTATATGTGTGTATCTAACTCTTTTTTTAAGGAATAAAATATGAATGAATTAAATGTAGATAATATTGGAAAAGTTTTATAATATAATATTAAAAAGCTCATCCAGTTTATAAAAAGATAAATATTTCCCGGGCTATAATATGTAAGTGATAAAGGAGGAAATGGTTATCAAAAAGTTTAAATTCATTCTTATTATATTTATTATCGTGATTTTAATTGTCTTTATGTATATGAGGGGAAATAAAGGTCGTGAAGTGCATCACTTTAATGCTAAAGATGGTACAAATGTAGATTATTTAATGTATCCTGCTAAACATCCTAAAGGAACGTTAGTATGGCTACATGGTGATGGTGCATATGAATATCATCATCCAGATTCTCGAGCTTATTTAAGTGGCAAAGATGGCATTAAACAAGTAGCTAAAGAAAAAAACTTAACGCTTATTGTTCCTAAAACGGTTAGTGAAGATGGTACGTGGTGGAAAAAGGGTAAGGCTAATACACAATATTTAGTAGAACTTATTTCATCACTGCCTAACCATGAACGTCTTTGGATTGGGAGTTTTTCAGGTGGTTCCGAAACAACGACTTATTGGTTGCTTGATAGATTGCCTGAAATGAATGTTAAGTCAGGCGGTGCGGTCCTTTTTGGTGGGGGTGGTTCTCCAAAGAAAGAAGGCATTGTTAAACGACTAGAGAAGTCTAAACATATTAAAGGTTCATTCCCTTTAACTTGGATTGTTGGTGAACATGACCATGAAGGGGGTCAAACTGACGATGACCCATTTGATGCATTGATCACAAGCAAAGAGGGAGAAGCATTTTATGCTAGCCAAGGATGGGATACAAAGCGAATTGTTGCAAAGCAATATCATCATTTAATCATAAAGGATGATATCGGCCAGTACGGCGCATATTTAAAAGAAAATATAAAATAAGTAAAAATAATTCATATTAAATATTTATAAATTTATTGTTAAGATTTATGTGAATAATAGGTGTTGGCATAAAAATATTGTAATTTTTTAGATTTATTTAAATTTACTATCAAAAGTAATATATTTTTATGATAACATTATATATAAATATCTATAGGGAGTGTTTAATGTGAATTGTCCAAAGTGTGGATCAGCAGTGACGCAAGATGACAGATTTTGCGGGGAGTGCGGAGAAAAGTTAACTCAGACAGATGGAAATATAACTACCGCTGCACCAAATAACAATAATGAGAAAGTAGAAAAGTTTAAGAGTTCTTTGAACTCATATAAAAAGGATACTTTAAATGAGAGTAAAGGATTTTTTAAAAATATTTTCACCAGATTAGATCAAGAAGTGATGAGCCAACATACATATAGTTATAAGTTTATAGCTTCATTAGTAGGTGCGGGACTGCTGTTATTATTAATCTTTTTATTGATTTTAGTGCCTGCTGATCTTGGAATGTGGGAACCTTCTAAATCAAGTATTGTGTTTAGAATACTCATTACTTCAGTTGTATCTTTAGCCGTGTTATTCGGTATTACATTAGGAATTATAAAAATATTAAACGTCAATTTAAGTGTACATAAAGTATTATCTGATTTTATAGCTTTCAATTTATTTTCAACGGTATTTTTCTTCTTAGGTATGCTGTTCATGGCGATTAAAGTGCCTAGCTTTGCGGCAATATTAATCATACTAAGTTTATTATTGTTCGTGATATCACCTATTTACTTA
Organism: Mammaliicoccus sp. F-M27; assembly: GCF_022387115.1. Classification (NCBI taxonomy): domain Bacteria; kingdom Bacillati; phylum Bacillota; class Bacilli; order Caryophanales; family Staphylococcaceae; genus Mammaliicoccus; species Mammaliicoccus sp. F-M27. The sequence continues at coordinate 95,572 of NZ_JAJNIE010000008.1, forward strand.
ATGACGAAATACAGTAATCATAACAACATGCGTATGGCAGTTATTTATGGCATTTTGATTTATTTTGTTATCATAGCAATTATTTTACGCATATTAGTGGAAAGATCGATGTCGAGTTCATTAGAAATACTTGATTCGTTATTAAATGGTTATTAGGAGGATAGGCATGAAATATTGTAAAAATTGTGGGAAAGAACTGACTGAAGAACAAAAGGTATGTACGAAATGTGGTATGCCTGTCAACCAACAGAATAAGACTGAACAACCTAAAGAACAAAAGAAAATGAGCAAGAAAACGATTATAATCATAGCGATTATAGCTTTATTACTTTTATTAATATTTGCAGTTTATAAAGTGTTTGATTCTAAATTATCTCCAGTGAATGAAGCTAAAGAAATTTCTACAGATATTAAAAAAGGAAACACAAAAAACTTAAAAGACCATTTGAAATTTAATAATCGTAATCTCAATCAAACTGAAAGTAGAGCTTTTTACGATTACATAGTTGAAGCGGATAGTTCAGACCGATTTGCTGATGAAGTTGAAAGCAAAGTAAAAGAAATGCAAGAAAATGATGAACAAAGTACGTCTATCAACGCGGATGATGAAGCCGTTATTCAAGTAAAGAAAAAAGGTAAAAAGTATGGCATCTTTGATAATTATGACTTTGAAGTTGTAAAAGAAAGTGTTTCAATCAACCCAGATACTGATAGTACGATTACTTACGAATACGATGGAAAAAAACAAAAAATTAAACTTGTAGAAGATAATGAAAAAATGTTTGCTACGCTTCCAATAGGAAATTACAATTTGAAAGCGACTAAAGAACAAGGCAATAAGAAGTTTGAAGGTGAAATCATTGTGAATATGGCGAGTTCGTATGAAGCAATAGAGAACTTTAAACAAAAAAATATTGCCGTTAATATTGATTCAGAATATAGTTATGGCGATGAAGATGTAAATATTTATATTAATGGTAAGGATAGAGGTACATACGATTCTTATAATGAAACAGTTTATGGACCTTTCTTACCAGATGAAAAAGTAGAAGTATATGCCGAAATAACAGTAAATGACAAAACGTTTAAAACAGACACAGTAAATGTTGATAAAGCTGAAGACGGCGAAGATGAAATTACAGTAGATCTTTCATTTGATGATGAAGCAATCAAAGACTATGAAGAGAACGAAGACCTTAAAGAAGATGTGCAAACATTTATGGAAGACTATATAGATGCGTTGAACGAAGCATATGAAGAAGAAGACTATATGTACGTATCAAGTTATATCAAGAGTAGTTCAGACACAGCTGATCATATAGAAAATGTTGTTGAAGATGGTGGAGGTACTGAATTCTCATCATTAGAAGTAACAAAGTATGATAAAAAAGGTAAAACAATCACAATTGAGACTACAAAAGAAGATCAAGATGGCAACAGTATAAAATCTAAATATGTTTTAGATTATGATTCAACATTCTCTGAATTTAAAATTAAAGATTATACAGATATTTAATGCTGTTATGCTATTTTAGCCACATGAAAGTTCATGTGGCTATTTTTATTTCACATTATACATTTCCTTGATTTAAATTTTTTAATCGGTTAAAATAAATTAACCGACAAAAAAGGGGGATAACAAATGGAGCAAAATAGGTTTGAAATCAATACTTTTGAAGAGTTAAAGTGCATATCTGATAAGTTGAGAATGGAAATTTCCATGTTATTAATTGAAAAAGAAATGACGGCTACAGAAATTGGTAAGTATTTAAGTATTCCAAAAGCTAAAATCTTTTATCATTTGAAAGAACTTGAAAAATACAACATGGTCAAAATCAACCGCAGTGAAGTTAAGGGGAGCAATGTTTATAAATATTATGTTGCAACACACAATGGTTTTAAAGTTAATCCTAAATTACTGAATCATTATCAAAATGAAATCTCAGATTCAACTAAAGGTATGATTAACTCGCAGATTAATAGAACAATCGATGTGTTATTTCAATATGGATTAATTACGACTGATAATCAATTGATTTCAAAGACTATACAATCAAATTGGACGGAGAAGCAGTTTGATACATTTAATCGAAAGCTCGACTTATTAATTGAAGAGATAGATAACCAACAAAGTGACGAAAGTGAGAAAATTTATTATTTAAACGTAATTGGCTTTGAAATTGATGATAAGGTCTTTGATCGTAAGGATGATGATTGATGAGAGATATCTTGAAATATTCTAGATTTAGACAATTAATTTTTGGACGGATATTAACAAATACTGCTGATAGTATCTATTTTATAACAACTATGTGGTTGATTTATGATATTACGAAAAGTTCTACACTAACAGGAATGTTAAGCAGTTTAATATTAGTACCGAGTTGTTTACAGATGTTTTATGGTCCAATTATAGATCATTTTAATGTGAAACGAATTTTGATACATTCTCAAACTCTACAAGCTGTTTTAATTGGAATTATTGCAACGATGTTGCTTTTTAATTATGAGAATGCAATGCTTATTATCATTCTTGTAGTCACTGCTGCATTGGTAGGTGAAGTTTCGTATCCAATCAGTAATAAATTAGTACCTGCGCTACTACCGAGAGAGAAAATTGTATCTGGTAATGCAATGATGTCTTTCTCAAATCAAAGTATGGATTTAGTATTAAATACTGTTATTTCAGTCTTGATTTCTATTGTTAGCATTTATTCTTTATATGTAATGAACACGGTTATTTTTATTATCGCTGCAGTTGTATACTCGATGATTAAAATAAAATCTCATGATAAAATTGTGAGCACATTTAATTTCAAAGAATATAAAAAATCTTTATATGAAGGATTATACACAGTAAGACATTCTTTATTATGGATTTTTCAAATTGGAGCATTTGTAGTTAATTTTGGCATAGGCATGGTATATACTGCTCTACCAGTATTGTCGCACTACTTAAATCAACCTATATATTATGGACTATTTTTATCTGCAATATCTTTAGGTATGGTTTCATCAACATTGATAGTAAATAATGTTAAAAAATTTCCGTTTGGTAAAACGACGGTCGTTACTTTTGTGTTATCAGGCTTATTTTTATTGTTGGGTTTCTTAGTACCGGTTTATATTTACATCATTTTCTTTGGTTTGAGTTGGCTATCTGTAGGTTTAACTAACATTCTATTTCTTTCAGTTGGCCAAGCTATTATTCCAGAATATATATTAGGTAGAATAACTTCAATTACTAGCAGTCTAGGTGTGTTGGGTTTGCCATTAGGAAGTCTAATCGGAGGATTCTTGCTAGAAGTGATGAATCCTGTTACGTTAATTAGTACGACTGGATGCTTCTTTATCTTATTAGGTATGTTTTGGTTTGTACACCCTAAGTTATTTAAATTAAAATCTATTGATGATCTCACTTTAGAAGATTTCGATATAAAAATTGATGAAAGAAAATATGACACAAAAAACAATCCTCTAAACTAATAGTTAGAGGATTGTTTTTAATAATTTGATTTCAGGTTCGTCTAATTCATGCCCGCCGTCTAAAAGTTCAAATTGAACGTCTTTAAACTTTGGTTGAAGGGCTTTGGATAATGCTTTCACTTTACCGGGTACAGTTAAATAGTCGTTTGAACCAGTCGTGATAATAAGCGATGTATCTTGATAACTTTTAGTGATATTGTATGCTAAATCAGAAGGATGAAGTAATAGAATACGATCGACATTTACAATGCCGTGTTCAAGTATGCCTAGTATGAAGTTGGCACCATTAGAATAACCTAGGAATATAACATTTTTAAAAGTATATGCTTTAGTAAATGAATTCCAAAATTCAACAAAGGATTCCGTCTGTTTATTAAAATCATCTCTATCTAATTCATTATGATTAAGGGGTGCAAAAAATCGTCTTTCTTTACCTTCGCCAACACTTCCTTGCATGCTTAATACATTAGCTTCAGGAAATAACGCTCCTGAAAAAGGTAAGAGTTGGTATTGATTGCCTCCGGTACCATGGAAAAGTACAATTAAAGTATCAGAGTTTGGGTTTTCTTGTAAGAAATATTCCATTCTATCACCTCCATAAATTTGAAAGGGCTGTTGTTAATGAATCGCGATTCAATTATACACCATGTATCGATTATTAATCACGATGCAGAACAATCATTTAATTTTTACCGTAATATTTTAGGCTTAAATTTACTCATGAAAACTGTTAATCAAGAGAACTATGAAATGTATCATATATTCTTCGCAGATAAATATGGTCGACCTGGAACTGAAGTGACTTTATTTGAAATGAAAGAAGGAAAGGATAATCAATTCGGAGCCAATGCTTTCGATCGATTACTTTTTAAAGTGCCATCAGTAGAATCGTTAAAATACTGGGAACAAAGATTTAATCAATTTGATGTCTGTCATTATGGAATAGAAATTTACACTGACCGCAGTCTAATCCGCTTTGAAGGACCAGATGCAACACCACTTGGTTTAATCGTGATGACAGAACAAGAAGATATAGGTCATTTCAATAGAGACGAGAACAGCATTGTTCCTTTCGAACACCAAATACTCGCTTTAGATTCAGTCCATGCTAGAGTGAGATATCCAGAAGCAAGTAAACAACATTTCCAAAGCATGTACAATTGGGAAGACTATGGCCAAACAACATTCTTTGATACAGATCTAACTGTTAACATATTGCATAACAATAATCGTCATATGTACCATGAAATACATTTTATATATGACACATTTAATCCAATAGAAGATCAAGGATTTGGAGGTATACATCACGTCGCGATATCAATAGAAACAGGAGATACTTTACAAGACATCGAAACATCATTAGACAAATTAAACATGATACATTCACCAATAAAAAACAGAGGATTTTTCAAATCTATATATTATCAAGACCCAAATCAACTCTTGTTTGAAGTCGCAACATTAACACTTAATATGAAAGCAATAGCATTTGAAGAAAAGGCATTCCAAGACATCCCACTATACTTACCAGAACACCTTGAAGAAAAACGATCATTTATCGAAAAGCAATTAAAGAAAGGGAATACATATCTGTAATTCAAAGTTCAATTTACGAGTGTGTTTGAAGTCTATTAATTATATAAGTATAATAAGTGTTAAGAACAATTACTATATTGCGAGGTGATTTTATGAAAGCATTTATAGAAAACGTGAAGCTAAGACCGAAACAGTTTATAATGTCATTCATCTTACCTTGTTTAGTGGTATGGGGAGCATTGTTAATTTTAGAAAGTAATATGCAACAAGTTATGATTTATGGAATAGTATCATTTTTACTATTTTCCATACGTTTTAATTTATATATATCGAGCGATGTTTTAAGTGAGAAACTCAATAACATCATAAAAGAGAAAAAAATCTCTAAAGAAAAACTATTTGAAATAACAGGATTAACGAAATATGAAGTAACTGAAAAAGAAACTCATTTTGAGTTTTATATGACATCGTCTAGAAAGAAAAAATATCTCGAAATGATAAAGTGTTATGATGCATAAGTAAAGAATAACAGATCTATTAAAAGAAAAATGTATCCGTATATTGGAATCTATGTAATGTTAAAGAAGCTGACACAGTTGAAGTGTCAGCTTTTTATTTTGGTAAACGCTGATATATCAACGTTGCAAAAAACATTTGGCAAGGATTATGATTCATTTTTGGTCCAATGTAAACTTTATTTGGTACACTATTTTTAAGTCTTTTACTAAATTGATAGCAAGGAGTCATCGAAATGAACTTAAGTAAGCAAATTATTCATTTAAGAAAAGAGTTTAATTTATCTCAAGAAGATTTAGCAGAAAAAGTATTTGTGAGTAGGCAGTCTATTTCTAATTGGGAACGGGGTAAAAGTTACCCTGATATAGAATCTTTATTGCTTTTGAGTAATATTTTTGATGTTTCCTTAGATCATCTAGTAAAAGGAGACGTAAATATGATGAAGAGAGAAATGAATAGAAAAGAATTTGATAAGTGGTCTAAATTGATGATGCTATTTTTAGCGTTGGCAGCTATATCATTTATACCGAGTATGATGTTTCTGGATATGTATGGACTCGTAATACCTTTTATATTGTGGTTAATAGGTATGTTTTATAGTTATAAAGTAGAGCAGTTTAAAGGAAAACATAATATTAAAGCTTATAGTCAGATTATGGATTATATGGATGGTAAAGATGTAAAAACAATTCGTGAAAGAACGAAGAAAGTTAAAATTAAAGATAGAATTGTAGCAATTGTGACACCTTTTATTTTCGCGATGATAGCTTTTTTAATTGGATACTATGGCATGAAAATTATCGGGTTATAAAAAGAGGTGGGATATAAATCCTAACTCAAAATAAATAACAACTCATTTCACTGATTTATTCAGCTAGAAATGAGTTGTTATTTATTATAAATCTACGATTTTGTTCGTGCATGCTTGCCTGTGGTTGCTTTATGAATATGGTTCGAGCCTATAGTCGCGCACGGCATACTATTCCCTTAGGCGTCAGCACTTTACAAAATCGTTATAAATATCCATTTTTCTTAAATTTTTTCGTTTGTTCTTTTAAGTACATGCTCTATGTTGCAAGACTGATCAAACAAGCAACATAGAACGCCCGAAAGTTGCAAGACTGATCAAACAAGCAACATAGAACGCCTGAAAGTAGCTTGTTTGCTCAGTGAGTTTTATCTGTTCTACTCTGAAGAAATCTCTTGAATATAATGATAAACTTGTCTCTTTTTATCTTTGTTTAATGATCTTAAAAGTTGAATGGACTCATTTATAATTTGAGAATCTTCTTCGTCTTCGTATGCTTCTGGTACGTTTACCCAGCCCATAATATATGCGGGTGTGGTAGAGAGCGCGATTGATAATTTTTCTACAACGTTTGGCGTCAATTTGGCTGTTTGTCCGGTTTCATATCTTGAAATGGTTGATTGGTTTACGTTCATAAGTTTTGCTAATTGATATGTGCTGTATCCAAGTTCTTCTCGTCTTTGTTTAATGCGATAGCCTGTTTGATTCAATATTTTCACCTCAATTATTATAGATCATTATGTATTAATTCTATTATATCTGATTTAAGTTGTGATTTGTAATTAAGTGATACGAATGATACTTTGTTGACCAATAAAAATCGATTTGCTATAATTCGAATTAATCTAATAGAAGCTTTCTAGGGTTCCGTAACAGAAATGTTAGACTGGACCGAGAGAAAGCCACGAGTATGCACTTGTGACACGGAAGGATAAAAGCCTGGGAGACTTATTGAATAAGTTTCTCAGGCTTTTTTTAATTTAGGAGGATATATAAATGAATTGGTTAAAAATTATTATCGGTGCGATATTTGAAGTGGGATGGGTAGTCGGTCTAACACATGCGAGCAATACGTTTGAATGGTTCTTAACGATTGTTGCCATTGTAGTGAGCTTTTATTTACTCATTAATGCATCAAAACAACTGCCGGTTGGGACTTCCTATGCTGTATATGTAGGTCTTGGAGCAACAGGTGTTACGATTGCGGATTTCGCTTTCTTTGGTGAACCTGTAGTAATAGGAAAAGTCATGTTAATCGTGATGTTGATTATTGGTGTTGTCGGATTGAAACTTGTGACACATGAAGAGGAGGACGTATAAAATGGCATGGTTAGTATTGGTGATGGCAGGGCTTTTTGAAATGTTAGGGGTCTTATTTATAAATATATATGCAAAACGTAATGATATTTCTTCTTTATTAGGGTTAGCACTGTTCTTCTCATTGAGTTTCATTTGTTTATCAATAGCAATGAATACAATACCGATGAGCACGAGTTATGCAGTGTGGACAGGTATCGGTGCAGTAGGCGGCGCTTTATTGGGAATCATATTCTACGGTGAGTCTAAAGAATATAAGCGCATCTTATTTATAGGCATTATATTAGCGAGTACGATTGGGTTAAAATTAATAAGTTAAATGAGCGCTATATTTCTTTGTACTATAAATCATAATTGATTTCCATCCATTCAGGTGCTTCTTGAAATCCAAGCTTTTTATAGACAGGTTTACCTAATGTTGAAGCGGCTAAGAAAACTTTTTTAATATTTCTAGATTCTACATCTTTGATTAGTTCTTTGATGATTTTTTGTGCAATACCTTTTCCTCTATAGTCAGGATGCGTATAAATATTTGTGACGTATGCTCTTTCGCCAGATGGATTTGTAAATGATGGTGGGAATGGGTAATAAATAATTGCGCCACTTGCAATAATCATGTCATTTTCAATGCCTAACAATTGATATAAAGATTTGTCTGTTAATGCATCAGTAAAAAAGCGTTCTAATTCAATATCGATATTAGGTGTTGGATTGGAACCTTCGTCTATGAGTTGAGCTTTTCTTAATGCTACTAATTGTTTTAAGTCGGAAATTGTCGCTAGTCTAATATGCATATGATTGCTCCTTTAGTTTTAATTGGTGGCCATTAATTATTGTTAAACGGGTATATATCATTATAGATGATTTTATAAAACAATTTAAATCAAAGTAGGGATAAAATGAAAAAAATATTAATGACTGGTGGTACAGGTCTAGTTGGAACAGAACTTGTAGAACATTATTTAAATAATGACAGTGAAATTTATATTTTAACACGAAGTGATAGAAGTTCAGACGAGCCGCTGATTCATTATATTAATTGGTCTGAAGATAGTTGGGAACAAGACTTACCTCAAATCGATATTGTCATTAATTTAGCAGGAGCAAGTCTTAATGAACGTTGGACAGAAGAACATAAAGCGGCCATTATGAATAGTCGCATTGAATCTACGAACCGTTTATATCATTATTTTGAGAAACAAAATTATGCGCCAAAGGTATTGTTTAATGCGAGTGCAGTCGGCTACTATCCACCGTCTAAAGTCGTTTCATATGATGAAGACGATCAATTTTTATCTCATGATTTCTTATCAACTGTTGTAGAAAGATGGGAACAAACAGCACTGTTATTTGATAAATTAGGAACAAGAGTGCTGCTTGGAAGATTTGGCGTTATATTATCTGATAAAGGCGGCGCATTACCGACAATGGTTAAACCGTATCAATTCTTTATTGGCGGTCCACTAGGTTCAGGTAAGCAATGGATGAGTTGGATTCATATGGAAGATTTAATTAAAAGTATTACAACGTTGATTGATCATGAAGCGTTTAAAGGTGTTTATAATTTATGTAGTCCACACCCTGTTCAACAAAATGATTTAGGTCGATCAATTGGTAAAGCGATTCATAGACCACATTTAATTCCTGCGCCTAAATTTGCTTTACGATTAATATTAGGAGAACAGTCTACGATTATATTAGATGTTCAAAAAGTATTTCCTAAGAAATTACTTGAACAAGGTTTTGAATTTGAGTTTCCTAATATAGATGATGCAATTAATAATTTGTTGAAATAAAAGTAATTTTCAAAAGAGAGGTGAAAAACTTCTCTTTTTATTTTGACTTATATACAAAATAAATGTATGATAATGAATAATAATACGAATTAAAGTATATTTATTATTAAAGGTGGGTACTAAATGAATCAGTTTATTGAATTAACAGAGAAGTATAGCCCGAATAATTATAGCCCGTTAAATATTGTTTTGACTGAAGGAAAGGGCGCACACGTTAAAGATTCAGATGGCAATACATATATTGATTGTGTATCTGGTTTCTCCGTTCTTAATCAAGGACATAGTCATCCTAAAATCGTTCAAGCATTTCTTGATCAAAGTCAAAAAATCACGATGACTTCTAGAGCATTATATAGTGATAATTTAGGCGTTTGGGAAGAAAAGATTTGTAAATTAGCAAATAAGAATAAAGTTTTACCGATGAATACTGGTACAGAAGCAGTTGAAACGGCGATTAAAGTTGCGACTAAATGGGGACAAGACATCAAAGGCGTTAATGCTGATGATGCAGAGATTATAGCGATGGAAGGTAATTTCCATGGTAGAACAATTGGTTCTTTATCATTGTCTTCAAACGAAGCTTATAAAAAAGGATTTGGTGTACTAGCAGGTAATATTAAATATAGTGAATTTGGTAATGTAGAACAAATAGCTTCACTTATTACACCTCAAACGACTGCTATCATCATGGAGCCTATTCAAGGAGAAGGTGGTGTAAATATCCCACCTAAACATTTCATTAAAGACGTTAAAGCATTATGTGAAGAACATGAAATTTTATTAATTGCTGATGAAATTCAAGTTGGATTAGGTAGAACTGGTAAAATGTTTGCGATGGAATGGGAAGAAGTAGAACCTGACATGTATTTATTAGGTAAAGCTTTAGGTGGAGGATTATATCCTATCTCTGCTGTTGTCGCTAATGATGATATTATGCAAGTGCTCACGCCAGGTACGCATGGTTCAACTTTTGGTGGGAATCCACTAGCGTGTGCAGTGTCTATCGCATCATTAGATGTACTGATAGATGAATCTCTGCCAGAACGTTCTGAACAATTGGGTGAAAAATTATTAAAAGGACTTCAAAAAATTGATAGTTCAATTATAAAAGAAGTGAGAGGACGTGGATTGTTTATCGGTATTGAATTAAATGAGAACGCACAATCAATTGTATCTAGTATTAATGAGCAAGGTATTTTATGTAAAGAAACACAAGGTAACATTATACGTTTAGCACCACCTCTTGTAATTGAAGAAGATGATATCGATACAATTATTAATGTGATCACGCAAACAATAGAAGAAAAAGCTAAACAAACAACATAAAGCTTTATTTATTTGTCATTTGACTGAAGAAAATTTTTCTAATTTTCTTCAGTTATTTTTATGTTAAAAATTCCTGGGTATATATTAAGTAAAGACTTATTACCACATTTAAAGAAGGGATTGATAACATGAAAATAGCAATAGTAGGATCGGGTAACGGAGCGGTTACGGCGGCTTTAGATATGATTTTGAAAGGTCATCAAGTAAAATTATATTGTCGAAATCAATCTATTCATAAATTTGATAAAGCATTTGAACGAGGTGGTTTTGATTTTATAAATGAAGGTGAAAAAAGCTTCGTAAAATTTACGGACATAAGTGATGATATGGAATATGTGTTAAAAGATGCAGAAGTTATACAAATGATTATCCCTTCTTCGTTCATTGAACATTATGCTAAAACGATGGCGCCATTTATCACAGATCAACAGCTTATCCTATTCAACATAGCTGCAGCCATGGGGTCAATCCGGTTTATCAATGTCTTAGAATATAAACATATTGAAGTTATGCCGAAGTTTGCAGAAGTAAATACATTAACTTATGGGACACGCGTTGACTACGATAAAGCAGAAGTAAACTTATCCTTAAACGTAAAAAAAGTGCACTTTTCAACTTACGATAAAAGTTATTTAACAGACAGTTTTAAACTCGTCAAAAAGTTATATCCATATATCGTGAAAGAAGAAAGTCTTTGGAAGACCAACTTAGAAAATGGGAATCCAGAAGTGCATCCGGGACCAACACTGCTAAACGTTGGGAGAATCGATTATGCAGACAATTTCTCACTATACAAAGAAGGTATTACACCACACACAGTTAAACTGTTACATGCAGTAGAATTAGAAAGACTTTCATTAGGTAGAAAGTTAGGATTTGAGCTCAATACAGCAAAAGGCGCTCGTATAGAACGAGGCTATTTATCTAAAGAAGATAAAGACGAACCACTGAACAAACTATTTAATACAAGTCCAGTATTTTCACAGATCAATGGACCAAATGAAGTAGAAAATAGATATCTTACAGAAGATATTGCATTTGGCTTAGTACTTTGGTCAAGTCTAGGCAGAGTAATCGGTGTACCAACACCAAATATAGATGCCATCATCGTAATTGCCTCAACCATTTTAGAGCGAGACTTCTTCAAAGAAGGGCTGACTGTAGAAGAGTTAGGATTAGAAAAAGTTGGACTACAATCAGTGTGAAACATTGATTAAACATTTTTAAATAATGATTTACTAATTATAACTGCGGTGAGTGTGAGCATGAGTGACAGTATGCCGATACCTAACCATTCTAGATGTATAAATATATATCCACCGAGCATAGTTAACAGGCTAGATCCTACGTAATAGCCTAATAAGTATAATGTTGATGCATGTGATTTGCTGGATTCTGTGAGTGTTGCGATATAACTACTTTGTATAGAATGTGCACCAAAGAATCCAAATGTCATCGCTGCGAGTCCTAATATATCTATTGGCAAGTAAGTTATAAAGGTCAATGCGATACCTATAATCATGATGGTAATTGCTACTGCATATGCTTTCTTTATACCGAGTTTGTAGCTGAGTTTACCAAAGTTGATTGAGCTATATGTACCGATTAAATATAAGATGAATATAAACGCGATGGTAGATTCACTTAATGAGAATGGTGGTCGTTCAAATCGGACTGTGATATAGCTATAAATTGTTACGAAAGTACCCATTAATAAAAAAGCTAAAGACATTGCTTTTAATACTGCAGGTATCCTTAATAATTGACCATATTTTATGAAATGTTGCTTAGGTGAGACCCAATTTGGTGTTTGAACAGTTGAAGCGGGCAATAATATCACCATTAATACTGCAAGAATTAAATTGATGATACTGAGTGATGCGATGGCAACTTGCCAATTGGCTATATCTGTTAGAATACCTACAACAACTCGCCCTGACATACCTCCAAAAGTTGTACCAGCGACATATAATCCCATGACTTTACGGATACGGTCTTTATGAACTTCGTCTGCTATGTATGCCATTGCAATAGATGGAACGCCGCTTAATGCAAGACCCATGAGACCACGTATAACGAGGAATAAATGGAAGTTTGTGGCGAATACGCTAGCGATAGATAGTAAGCTTACGAGTAGTACAGAAATAGACATCATGCGTTTCTTTTCAATATTATTGAACATAGGTACGATGATTAAACCGATACCGAGCATAAATGTAGATACAGATAATGTTAAACTGATATCTGATAATGAAACGTTGAAATAGCGACTAAGACCATTAAATATTGGTTGTGTAACGTAAAGACTCGAGAAAATAATAAACCCTGCTAATAATAATGAGATAGATCGCTTCTTCTGTTCAATCGTCATAACTTATCTCTCCTTAGATATTTATCATAACGCTAAAAATTTTATATTTCGAAAAATATGCATAACAAGACACCAGTCATAGAGAGGTCACTATGACTGGTGTCTTTATTATTGTATTTGAGTTGAATTTTTGTAATGGGTATTATTTAACGAGTATAATGTAGTTAAATATATAGGAGGTACAATTATGGTAGAAATATTAGGGCACCATCATATTTCAATGTTAACGAAAGATGCTAAGTTAAATAAAGATTTTTACGTGGATAAATTAGGTTTGCGTATGTATTTAAAGACTGTGAATCAAGATGACCCTTCAATGTATCATTTGTTCTATGGTGATGAGGTTGGGACGCCTGGTACTTCTCTAACATTTTTTGAACTTAAACCTATGGGTCAAACTCATAAAGGTACAAACACAATTTCAAGAATTGGATTGTTAGTTCCGAGTGAAGAAAGTTTAGGATATTGGAAAAATCGTTTCGAAACTTTAGGTGTCGACCATGATGCTATCGGTATTTATAATGGCATGATGTCATTGCATTTTCGAGATCACGAAGGCTTAGAAATGGTGCTATTACCTAATGGGGATCGTAAAGTGCCACAAGATTGGCGTAATAATAGATATACTGATGTTCCAAATGAACACCAAATTATGGGTATGGGTCCGATTGAATTTAAAATCGATGACGTTTCTGAAATGAAAGACTTTTTGGAAAATGATTTAAATTTTGAATTGGTAGATTCTGAAAGTGAATTGTTATATACGATTGATTTTGAAGGCTTATATAGTGATATTGTTTTGAGAGAAGAAGAAGGTGAAAAAGAAAGACCTGGTAAAGGTAGTATTCATCACCTTGCTTTATCAGTAGCTGATGAAGATGAATTGAACAAAGTGAAACAATTGCTAGATGAGAAAAAAGTCGTACATTCTGGAATTGTAGATAGAGATTTCTTTAAGAGTTTGTATTATAGACATTCACATATATTAATAGAGTTTGCTACTGAAGGACCTGGTTTGCCGTATGATGATGTTGAACAACTCGGTCAACAATTAGACTTACCTGGATTCCTTGAACCAAGAAGAAAAGAGATTGAAGATAATTTAGAGCCTATTTAATTATAAATAGGTAAGAAGGCATTATGCCTGTTCATTACTGCATATAGATTAATTGAAGAGTTTGGGACATAAATCCCAACTTAAAATAAAACACCCAATCCGTTGGAATCATTTTCGGATTGGGTGTTTTTATATTTCTGGTTTTGTAAAGTGCTGACGCCCGGGGGGATAGTATGTGAGAGAGACTACAGGCTCGAACCATACCCCCAGGCAAGCATGCACTTTACAAAAACATTATAGTTTAGGACATTTATGTCCTAGCTTTTTTGTAATGCTAATATTCTTTTTCTTTAACATGTTGTTGTTTCCTGATTAATCGCACTGTTATAAATGATGTTATAGGTATTGCAATGCTGACAGCAATTCCGCCTAGCAATATTGTAATGATTTCTGCGGCAAATATTTTAGCATTGATAATTTCGCCAAATGTGTAGTTCAGTTTACCAAACCAGAAGAATAACGTGATTTGGCCACCGATATATGCGAAATAAATCGTGTTTGTTGTTGTTGAAAGGATGTCTCTCCCAATTGTTAAGCCTGATTTGAATAGTTGATTCATTGAAATATTTGGATGTGCATCATATAACTCATACATCGGAGAGCTGATTGAAATGGTTAAATCAATAACTGCTGCAATAACGGCTAATACAATTGTGAATACCATGAGTTGAGCATAGTTTATCCCGATGTTCATTGAAAATATATAAGTTTCATCTTGTTCTTCTTCGGTAAATCCTTGCAACATAGAAATATCGACAATGAAATAGATTAATCCTATTAATATAAGTGTAGATAGTATAGTGGCGAAGAAGGCCGCAATCGTCTTTGTATTGTATTCATTGATGTAAAACAAATTAATGCATGCGATTAACAAGCAGAAAATGATTAACACGATGAATATAGGTGCTTTATATACAATTAATAATAACGCTATAAATAAAGTGATTAAATTTAAAAATAACGTTATATAGGATCTAACACCTTTCTTTCCACCAACTAAAATCATAAGTACCAATAAGATGAGGGCTAATAAAAATGTTGTCATCGGTTAGCCTCCTCTCTCTGCAAAAAGATCATCGCAACAAATATTGTAATGGGTATCGTGATAACAATACCGATGCCACCCATAAGAGCTCTCGTAATTTCTAACGACCAGTTCATAGAGAGGGTATATGTTACGGTGTTACTATTCTTGAAATAGAGAATGACCATAGGAATACTCCCTGACAAATATGCAAAAAATAATATATTGGTCATAGTACCCATAATATCTTTACCGATATTAATACCCGACTGTCTTAACTGTTTAAGTGATATGTTAGGATGTTGCGCTTTAATTTCGTATAAAGAACTCGTTAAAGTAATTGCAACGTCCATAACAGCACCAAGTGAACCAATCAATACTGACGCAAGAAAGATTTGAGTCGGCTGAATGGTTAAAAAGCTCATCGTTTCATATTTAATTCCGTCACTGTTCGTCAACATCATCACTAATTGAGATATTCCAATGCTTAAGAATGTTCCAAGTAATGTTGAAATAATTGCGACGAAAGTTCTCCGTTTAAACCCGCTTACAAGCAATAATGAAACAATTGTTGAAAAGATAACAGTAGCTGTCATGAGTACGAAGAAGTGCTGGTTATTGTATTTCATAAAATAATCAATCATAAACAATAGAACCGTAACATTGATGATGAGTGAAATGATGGAATATAATCCAGACTTTCTACCGACTAGAAGTAATGTTAATAAAAATAATCCAGTCATTAATATAACGGATCCATCTCTTTTTAAGCCTTTAATAATAGCAGTATCTTCTTTGCCTTTATAAGATAGGAGAACTTGATCATTTTTATGATATTTTTCGGAATCTGTTAAAGAATCCGTGTACTTATGAGAGATTTGAATGTTATCTCCTTTATGCTTCCCATTCAACACTTTTAATTCAATTTTTTCTTTATGAAGTGTGTCTTTATTTTTGTTTTGATCAACTGTCTGTTCAGTCGTCTTGTTTGTAATATCGGTAATTTGTCCGATCGGTGTCTTATAAAATTGTGCGTTATACTGCGTAAAGATATAAGCACCCATGATTAAAATGAAGAAGATCATAATGGTAATGTTAAATGGCTTTTTAAATTGTGTTTTAAGTTGTGAATTCATGTGATTACACCATCGTTTTTCGTTTGATTTTAATAAATTATAGTATACGTCCTTCAACTTCTTACTTCAATTATTTCCATGTTTCTTCGCAAGGTATTGAATCACGCTTTCTTGCTTTTGAAATGTAAGGATGTCCTGCTACAGTAAATCGTAAAGGTTTTTCCGTCCATTCCCCTTTATTAGGTACACCGATTCTAGCAGATAAGTCGATGTCTTTAGGGAACTTTCGGTTTATTGTATCTATTTTAAGACATCCAGCATTAAGCATAGTGCCATCTAGTGATTTAGAAATATTCATCGCTTGTGTGAACTTGCCAGGCCCATTCGTTAATTCTATACCAGTTCTACCATTGCGATTGATTGCCATTTGTTCAATACCATCTTCAGGTTCGACAGCCCTAATCAAGACCCCTTGAGGCTCTCCTTCAACTTGCGTAACGAAGTTAATGAGCAACTGTTTATGCATAGAATGTGCATAAATTGTACCGCCTTCGCAATAAAGTGATTGTACACTTTTCGTATTCTTTCCATTATAGGAGTGCGCAGCTTGGTCATGTTTGCCGATATAGGCTTCTGTTTCTACAATGTAGCCTGTATAAGTGATATCTTTAGTTTCATGAATAAGTTTAACACCAAGTAAATCTGCAGCAGTTTCTTCCGTCGGTCTATTAATAAAATCCATTTTAAAATAATTCCTCCTTAATGATACGTTGTTTGTCTTTGCAATAGTGAGCGTGTATGTTCTATAAAAGTCTTTAATTGATTGTTTTGACTGTTGTTTTGGTAAACGATATGAATCGTCCTTTTTAATTCTGTATGTGTTAAAGGAATTTTAGTGAGATGTTCGTCTTCCATTCCATTACTCAAATAGTCAGGTATAATGAGCACACCTTTTTCCGATAGCAATGTTTGACGTAACAATGCAAAATTCGAAATAGGATAGGCTTTTTGTGATGCATGTTTCCGTATTAATTGTGAAATTTGGTCAGGCAAAGTGTTGAAATGATAAATGTATTGATGACTTAATTGAGATAACGGTGGTTTAGGATTCATAGATAAATCATTATTGTTGTGTACATATAAATTGTACGTTTCTTCGAATAGAACATGTTTATGAGTATTTTTGTTATTTGAAAGTTTCGGCGTTAATTCGCTTAACGCAACATCTATTTGATGTGAAAGTAAAGCTTCTTCAATTTCTGCAGGTGTCATCATCATCGGTCTTATTTCTATATTGAAGTCGCGCTCATATGTTTTGATGATCGCTGGTAAAGCTTGTGAAACATAGCTTTCTGTATAAGCGAGTTTAATGGAGCGTTTATCTGTTTGGTCTTGATGTATGAAGAGCTCTTTCGTCTCATCAATCAAATTTAAAATTCGATTCGCTTGTGACAGAAGCAGTTCGCCACTATCAGTTAATTTAACATTTCTACCTTCTCTTAAAAATAAAGTCGTATTAAGTTCTTTTTCTAAATTAGCAATTTGTCTACTCACCGCAGATTGGGCGATTTCTAATTCTAATGCAGCCTCTGAAATGTGTTCTCGTAACGCAACTTCTCTAAAGTAAATCAATTGTTTAATCTCCATATATAACACCTCACGTTTTATATTATCTAATTTTTAGATATATTTCATCTATTTTATATATTGTTAAGATGAGTCATTATAAAGTATGATATAGACTATCAATTATTGAAGATTCTGAAATTTATTGTTGAGGTGATGTCGTATGTCATTTAAGAAAGATAGAAGACAACTTGGCCTGTATGATTCAATGGACGAGCATGATGCTTGTGGAATTGGCTTTTATGCCAACATGGACAACAAGAGGTCACATGATATTGTATTAAAATCAATTGAAATGCTTTGTAGGTTAGATCATAGAGGTGGAGTTGGAGCTGATGGTATTACTGGCGATGGTGCTGGTATTATGACTGAAGTCCCTCACCTCTATTTTAAACAAAAATTAAATTTAAATTTACCTGAAGAAGAAAATTATGCTGTAGGTATGTTCTTCACTGATGAGAAAATAGCTGGCAGTGAGCATGAAACAAAATTTAATGCATTTTTTGAAGCGGAAGGCTTAAAGGTTATTTCATATAGAGATGTACCTGTAGATATATCGGTATTGGCTGAACATGTTGCAGAAACAATGCCTTATATTCAACAAGTATTTGTTGAAAATCATTCAAGTGAACATTTTGATCGCTCTTTATTTATTGCGCGTAAACAAATTGAACGATACGGTGATGAACAAAATTTAGATTTATACTTTGCAAGTTTATCTAGAAGAACAATCGTTTACAAAGGATGGTTGCGCTCAGATCAAATTAAAGGGTTATATATCGATTTATTAGAGGAATCATATGTTTCGAAGTTTGGTTCAGTCCACTCTAGATTCAGTACGAATACATTCCCAAGTTGGAAAAGAGCACATCCAAACAGATTACTTATGCATAATGGTGAAATTAACACGATTAAAGGTAATGTGAACTGGATGCGCGCGCGTCAAGATCGATTGATCGAGACGATCTTTGGAGATGTGAAAGATAAAATTGGAACAGTATTAGATGAATCAGGTAGTGACTCAGCTATTGTCGACAATGCTTTAGAGTTTTTGAGTTTGAGTATTCCTCCTGAGCAAGCGGCGATGTTATTGATTCCTGAACCTTGGTTATATAATGACACGCAAGATCCAAAAATTAGAGCGTTTTATGAGTATTATAGTTACTTAATGGAGCCATGGGATGGACCAACTATGATTAGCTTCTGTGATGGTGATAAGTTAGGTGCTTTAACAGACCGTAATGGACTGAGACCTGGACGTTATACGATCACAGATACTAATGAAATTATATTTTCATCTGAAGTAGGCGTTATTGACGTCGAAGAAGAGCATGTTGTGTACAAAGGTCAATTGAACCCAGGGAAACTATTGTTAGTAGACTTTAAAGAAAATAAAGTAATCGAGAACGACGAATTAAAACAACGTATTGCAAGCGAATATCCATACGATGAGTGGGTTAGTCATAAAGCGTTAAATGTAAATGACATTGTAGCTTCACCATCTCATATAGAACAGGATAAATTATTCCAATTGCAACGTCGTTTCGGATATACAAAAGAAGAAATCAACAAATATATGTTTGAACTTACAAGCGAGAAAAAAGATCCTATTGGCGCAATGGGCTTTGATACACCTGTTGCCGTATTAAGTACAAGACCTGAATCGTTGTTTAATTACTTTAAACAACATTTTGCACAAGTTACGAATCCGCCTATTGATTCATATAGAGAGAAAATCGTGACGAGTGAATTGGTTTACTTAGGAAAAGAAGGTAACTTATTAGAACCGAATAAAGATAATACGAAGCGAATACAGTTGAATCATCCAGTGTTATCAAAGGCACAACTTGAACGGATTCAAGATAGTGAATTTGGCTTAACGATGATTCCGACAACATATAGTGGGTCTCTTAAAGATACGTTAGATGACTTAGGTCACAAAGTTTCAAAAGCCGTTAAAAATGGTGCTGAAATCATCGTGTTAGAAGATGAATCTGTTGATGATGAAGAAGCGTCATTTGCAATGCCTATGTTATTAGCGGTTAGTCATATTCATCAACATTTAATCAGAACTGGACAACGTCTTGATACAAGTATTGTTGCATACTCTGGCGAATGTCGAGAAGTGCACCACTTAGCTACATTAATTGGTTATGGCGCAAATGCCGTTGTACCATACTTAGCACATTATACGATAGAAGACTTAACGACTTCGGGACGTCTCGAAGGCACTGTCGAGCAAAATATCGACACGTATAGTCAAACACTATCAGCAGGTGTCATAAAAGTTATGGCTAAAATGGGTATT
Source organism: Mammaliicoccus sp. F-M27 (assembly GCF_022387115.1). Lineage (NCBI taxonomy): Bacteria > Bacillati > Bacillota > Bacilli > Caryophanales > Staphylococcaceae > Mammaliicoccus > Mammaliicoccus sp. F-M27. Next base: position 115,882 of record NZ_JAJNIE010000008.1, read on the forward strand.
TCGACAGTTCAAAGTTACCAAGGTGCTCAAATATTTGAAGCAATTGGTATAGGTAAAGACGTAATTGATGAATATTTCACAGGTACACCGTCTAAACTTTCTGGTATATCTATTGAAACAATCGATAAAGAGAATAAAGCGAGACAATCAGAACGCATTAACCATTTAAATACAGGTAGTACTTTCCAATGGAGACAACAAGGAGAATACCACGCGTTTAACCCTAAAACGATTCATTTATTACAGCATGCTTGTAGAGATAACAACTTTGAAATGTTTAAAGAATATTCTGAAGCGGCTGATAGCGAACGCATGAGTCATTTAAGAAATTTACTTGATTTTAAAGCAGAGCGTGCAATTGATTTAGATGAAGTGGAATCTGCCGATCAAATCGTTACAAGATTCAAAACTGGCGCAATGAGCTTTGGTTCTATTTCTCAAGAAGCACATCAAACGTTAGCAGAAGCGATGAATAGAATTGGTGGACGAAGTAACAGTGGTGAGGGTGGAGAAAACCCAGAACGCTTTATTGTGAAACCAGACGGCACAAATTACATGAGTGCCATTAAACAAGTAGCTTCCGGTCGCTTTGGTGTAACGAGTGATTATTTACAACACGCAAAAGAAATTCAAATCAAAGTAGCTCAAGGTGCTAAGCCTGGAGAAGGTGGTCAATTACCTGGTACAAAAGTCTACCCTTGGGTTGCTGAAGTTCGTGGATCTACACCAGGTGTTGGTTTAATTTCGCCACCGCCACATCACGATATTTATTCTATTGAAGATTTAGCGCAATTAATTCATGATTTGAAAAATGCAAATAGAAAATCAGACATTAGTGTTAAACTCGTTTCTAAATCGGGTGTCGGTACAATTGCAGCAGGTGTTGCAAAAGCATATGCTGATAAAATTGTCATCAGTGGTTACGATGGCGGTACAGGTGCTTCTCCTAAGACGAGTATCCAACATGCTGGTTTACCATGGGAGATTGGGTTAGCAGAAACACATCAAACGCTTATGTTAAATGGACTTCGTTCACGTGTGACGTTAGAAACAGATGGGAAGTTAATGACTGGGCGTGATGTAGCATTAGCGTGTGCACTTGGTGCCGAAGAATTTGCATTTGCCTCTGCGCCATTAGTGGTACTTGGATGTATTATGATGAGAGTTTGTCATAAAGATACATGTCCTGTCGGTATAGCGACTCAAAATGGAGAATTACGTAAATTGTTCACAGGTAAAGCGGATCATATCGTGAACTTCATGTACTTTATTGCCGAGGAAATAAGAGAAGTTCTTGCTTCGTTAGGATTGAAGAAGATGGATGACCTTATTGGTAGAACAGATTTATTAGAAGTTTCTAGCCGTTGTTATGCTCATCCTAAAGCGAAAGAATTGGACTTAGAAGCATTGTTATTCGTAAACAAAGGTGAAAGATATCGCTCTACTAATCAAAATCATCATCTTGATGAAGGATTTGATTTAACGACGTTATATGAAGATGCAAAAGCATCTATTGATCACGGCGAAAAATTTGTAGGCAGCTACAATGTACGTAATACAGAACGAGATGTCGGTGTGATTACAGGTAGTTATATTACAGAAGTGCATGGTGAACCTGGTTTACCAGAAGATACAATACATGTTAAGACGTTTAAACATGCTGGTCAAAGCTATGGTGCATTTATACCTAAAGGCATGACTTTACATCATACTGGCGATGCTAATGATTACTTCGGTAAAGGTTTATCAGGAGGAAAATTAATCTTGAATGCACCGAATGAAGATAGAGAAGACAATATCATTGTGGGTAATGTTTGTTTCTATGGTGCTACGAGTGGAACATCTTATATAAATGGACGAGCAGGAGAACGTTTCTGTGTTAGAAATAGTGGCGTCAATGTCGTTGTAGAAGGTGTTGGAGACCATGGACTAGAATATATGACTGGTGGTCGTGTTGTCATCTTAGGAGATGTCGGACGTAACTTCGGTCAAGGTATGAGTGGTGGTGTCTGTTACGCAATGCCTACAGATGTTGAAACATTCAAAGAAGAGAACGAGCTAGACACGCTGGAATTTGAAACATTAAAAGATGGAGATGAAATAGCTAATTTGAAACATATGTTAGAAGAACATGTTAAATATACAAATAGTAAAAAAGCAAAAGCAGTCTTAGCATCATTTGACACAATTGTAGAAAGAGTCGTTAAAGTTATTCCTAAAGACTACAAACTCATGATGCAGAAGATTTCACTACACAAATTAGAGAACGAAGAAGATGCACTTTTAAATGCATTCTTTGATGATCGAAAATCTATAGGTGATGAAGAAGAACTGGCTTCTGTATATTAAGAAGGAGGGCATATTATGGGTGAATTTAAAGGATTTATGAAGTATCCTAAGCAACAACTTGATGAGTTGCCATTAAAAGATAGAATTAAGGGATATGAACCATTCCAACAACGTTTTACAACAGAAGATGCTGCAACACAAGGTGCGCGTTGTATGGACTGTGGAACACCATTTTGTCAGACAGGCTCATCATTCGGTAGAGATACAATAGGTTGTCCGATTGGTAACTATATACCAGAGTGGAACGATCTAGTGTATCGAAAAGATTACAAAGAGGCATATGAAAGACTATCTGAAACAAATAACTTTCCTGAATTTACTGGTCGCGTCTGTCCGGCGCCGTGTGAATCGTCATGTGTGTTAGCAATTAATAATGATTCAGTAGCCATTAAAGGAATTGAACGTACAATTATAGATGAAGCATATGATATGGGACTTGTTAAACCGAAGTTTCCAGAACACCGATTAGAAGAAAAAATAGCCATCATCGGTAGTGGTCCAGCAGGATTAACAGCAGCCGAAGAATTAAATTTATTAGGTTACAATGTGACGATATATGAGCGAAACCATCGTCCAGGTGGCTTGCTCATGTATGGAATACCAAGTATGAAATTAGACAAAGAAGTGATTGAGCGACGTGTTAAATTAATGGAAGAAGCAGGTATCGTCTTTAAAACAGATGTTAATGTGGGGAAAGACATCACGAAAGAAGAGCTAGATGAACAATATGATGCCATTATTGTTTGTACAGGCTCACAAAAAGGACGAGATTTACCATTAGAAGGACGTATGAGTTTTGGTATTCATTTTGCAATGGATTATTTAACAGAACAAACGCAATTACAATTGGGAGAAATTGATGAACCGACAATAACAGCAAAAGGCAAAAATGTGATTGTAATAGGTGCGGGTGATACAGGTGCTGACTGCGTAGCAACAGCATTGAGAGATGACTGTAAATCAGTTGTCCAATTTAATAAATATGTAAGATTAACTGATAAAATAGAACAAAATACTTCTTGGCCATTACCAATGCCAATTTTCAAATTAGACTATGCACATAAAGAGTATCGCGAAAAGTTCGGATTCGAACCAAGAGCTTACGGTATTCAAACGATGCGTTATGATGTTGATGAAAATGGTAATATTCGAGGTCTTTACACGCAAGTGTTAGAAGAAACTGAAGATGGTATGGTTATTGTAGAAGGAACTGAACGTCATTGGCCAGCAGATTTAGTTCTATTATCAATTGGATTCGAAGGAACTGAGCATTTAGTACCTCATTCATTCAATTTGAATACTGAACGAAATAAAATCGTAGCAAACGAAAAAGATTTCAGAACAAATCAAGATAAAATATTTGTCGCTGGTGATGCAAGAAAAGGGCAAAGTTTAGTCGTTTGGGCTATTAAAGAGGGTCGTGCAGTTGCAAAAGCTGTAGATAAATCCTTAAAGAAGAAAATTACAATTTAATTTCGACGTTTATTGTTGACATAAGTGATGGCATGTTATAAGATAAGTATTGTCTTATTTGGAGGAATACCCAAGTTCGGCTGAAGGGATCGGTCTTGAAAACCGACAGGGGCTTAACGGCTCGCGGGGGTTCGAATCCCTCTTCCTCCGCCATTATTTTTAAAATTCCAAGACTAATATATAGAAAAGCGCTACCTACATTTGTAGGTAGGGCTTTTTGTTTTGTACAAATGTTTTATAACTTTGCTATAATATAAGAATATTCTGATAAAGGTCGTGTCTAAATGAAAGCAAAGGGATTAAAACGGGGAGATGTATTAGGTGTAGTAGCATTAGCGAGCCCGCCTAATCAACAACATTTAAAGAATGGTTTAGAACGTTTAGAAGCGCAATATCAAGTTAAATTTAAGTTGGCGAATAATATTGATCAAATTTATGGTCATTTAGCAGGAACGGACGAAGAGAGATTACAAAGTTTGCATGACATGTTAAGGGATGATGAAGTTAAAGGTATCATATGTGCATGTGGAGGATATGGGACACCTCGGATTGTAGAACGCATTGATTATGAGCTTGTTAAGAAACATCCTAAAATCATTTGGGGTTATAGCGACATAACGTGTTTGCATAACGCTATTAGACAACAAACGGGATTGATTACATATCAAGGACCTATGATTGCTTCCGATATAGGTGATACTTATAATGAAATATCTATAAAAAGCTTTGAACAGTTATTCGATGGTAAAGATATTTCATATCCAACTGATCAATTAACTTTCGAACCTCTCGTATCCGGTCGAGTTGAAGGTGAAATAGTTGGGGGATGTTTATCGCTCTTAGTTTCCAGTTTAGGCACTTCATACGAAATTGATACAAAGGGAAAGATTCTATTTATTGAAGATATAGGAGAAGAGCCGTATAAGATTGATGGTTTCCTTCAACAATTAAAGTCGGCAGGGAAATTAGATGATGCAATTGGATTTATCATTGGGCCATTTACAAATAGTAAACCTAAAAATCCTAATAAATCGTTAACGATGAAAGAAGTTTTAGACTTTTTTATCACACGATTGAATAAACCTGCAGCATTTGATTTGAACATCGGTCACTGTACGCCTCATTTTGCGATACCATTTGGAACAAAAGCAACGTTAGATGTCGATCAAAAAGTGTTGAACATAACATCAGGTGTAAATATAGAATAAAGGGGCAGTTATATGTTTATAACAGATATTAAATACTATAGATATGGAACACCTTTGAAGAAACCATTCAAAACAGCTTTAAGAACAGTAGAAGTAATAGAAAGTATATATGTTTTTATCGAAACAAATTATGATGATGTTATAGGTGTTGGCGAAGCTGTACCTACATATGTTATTACAGGTGATACTAAAGGTGGAATTGAAGCGGCAATTGAAGAAGTATTTAAGCCATTATTAATTAATAAGCATTTAACAGTGAAGTTATTAGACGAAGTACAGGAAGCCATTGTCGGTAATACAAGTGCAAAAGCAGCAATAGATATAGCGCTTTATGACTTATTATCTCAAGAGGCAGAATTGCCTTTATATAAGTACATCAATCATAACCCGGGAAATAAAACGTTAGAGACATGCTATACGGTCAGTTTGAATGAAGCTGATGAAATGGTGGGAGATGGATTGAAATATGTCGATGAAGGTTTTAATCATTTAAAGATAAAAGTGGGGAAAGACAATGTCGAAACAGATTTAAGTAGACTGAAAGCATTGAGATCTTCGTTGCCTAGTGATGTCATATTAAGCGCGGACGCTAATCAAGCTTGGGATGAAAAAGGCGCGCGACACGCCTTGAAGCATTTTGATGAAGCTGACTTGAAAATTGAAAGTATCGAACAACCTGTTGGACGTTATGAATATACTATTCTAGGTGCTTTAACAAAAAAATTTAACATACCTTTAATGGTAGATGAAAGTTTGTTTAGCACTTATGATGCGCGTCGATTAGTAGAAGTAGGCGCAAATAATTTGTGGAATATTAAGTTGATGAAGACTGGTGGCATACATCAAGCTTTAAAAATACATGATATTGCTCAAGATGAAGGTATATCTTGCATGGTTGGATGTATGATGGAGACGCATGTTTCTGTAACCGCTGCTTTACATTTTAGTTTAGCTGCTAAACAAGTAAGCCGTGTAGATTTTGATGCACCATTAATGGTGGTTGAAAGGCAAGTTGAAGGTGGTATCGTTTATGAAGGTGCTAAAGTGAAGGCTTCAGAAGGATTCGGTTTAGGGGTAGATAGAAAATCTTTATACAAGAAGGTGCGAACATGAAGAAATATTGTAGAGTAAATGTAGGGACCATATGGAGAAATATTGATAAAGCTAGAGATATTGATAGAGATGGCATCATGTACCCAGCTGATATTCAAAGATGGTTACTAGAACTGAATTTGGCACAAAAGTTGTCATTTACAGAAGATAGTAGAATAGATACTCAAGTATTGTATGGAGAAATGGTTGAAGTAATAGAAGAACAAGATGGCTGGAGTCATGTGTTATGTATAGAGCAACCTTCGAAACAACATCCAAAGGGTTACCCTGGCTTTATACCTTCTAGTCAGTTAGGCGAAATGAAAGATTACGAAGCACACCAAAAATTACGTGTCATAGTACCTAAATCTACTTTGTTTAATTTAGATTTTACTACAAAGCAAATTCTTTCGTTCAATACGGTGTTGCCTGTAACGAAAGGTGAAGATGAATATGTTGAAGTAGACACACCTGAAGGTAAAGGCTTAATCCATTCTAACGACGTTGAATTTAGCGATGAAAACGGCAATTTACAAACGGGAACGATGCAAGGCGTTATTGAAAATGCCAAACGCTTTATAGACTTACCTTATCTATGGGGAGGCATGTCTAGTTATGGATATGATTGCTCGGGACTTTGTTTTCAAATGTATAAAAGTCAAAATTTCTATATACCTCGAGATGCGGATGAACAATATGAAGCAATGAAAGATGTTTCAATTGAGTCAAAAAATTTCGAACCGGGAGACTTACTATTTTTTAGTAAGCCTGAAGAGAATGGTTTCTTGTCACATGTTGGTATATACATGGGTGAAGACATGATGATTCATGCACCGCATACCCCGAAAAGTATTGAAATTGTCAAAATAACAGGTAGTTATTATCAAAAAATACTCGCAAAAGCAGCTAGGTTATCAGATTTTTAAAATAGATTGAATAATATATGACCCAAATTGGTGAGAGAAGTCGATCACTTTTTTGGGTTTATTTGTGTTGGATAAAAAGCAATAATAATATAAATCGTGTTCGTGTTGGATGATGCCCACATCATTTACAACATTGCCATATTCACCAGTTTTCGAATAAAAAGAAAGTGTTTCTTCATAGAAAGATTTATAAATTGAAACTTTGTCGTTTAAATGTTGATTATACATAATATCCATCATTTCTTTCTTGTCTTCGTGTTGTGATATATAGCGAAGTATCGTAATCATGTCTTGTGCTGTCGTAATGTTTTGTTTACCTTCAAGAATGGCATGTTCATCCATCATAAAGCGATTGAGTTCGGTATGTTCAGTGCGAAGTGTTTCACTTATAAATAAATTGATATGTTGAAGGCCAAAATAATGAATTAAAGTATTTGTAGCCGTATTATCAGATACAACAATCATGAGGTAGATTAAATCTTTAATACTTAAATGTTCAATGTTCATTTTTTGCAATACGCCACTACCACCAACTATATTGGATAGTTTAATTTGCGCTTGTCGCTCTTCTTGGGTTGTATGGTCAAAAATATAAATCATAATCGGCAATTTAATTAAACTTGCGGATTCAAATATTTTTTCGTGATGATGGTTTGTAAAAATCGTAGAACTTTCATTAGCGAATTCGACTGAAACCTCTTCGTGATCTATGAATTCATGAGTTAAAAAAGACATATATAAAACCTCCTTTATATAATCATACTACATTATAAATGTAATATTAATTGTAAGCCTTTACATACTTGTATATACAAGTTATAATTCAGTTAAATAAATATAGGGGGAGTGAGTTCAATGGCTGTGAAGAGAGAAGATATTAGACGGATCATTGATGCTATAGGTGGACAAGACAATGTCGACGCAGCAACACATTGTGTGACACGCTTACGATTAGTATTAAATGACGAAAGTAAGGTTGATAAAGATGCGTTAGACGAAATTGAATTAGTTAAGGGGTCTTTTGCAGCGAATAACCAATTTCAAATTGTAATTGGTCAAGGAACTGTTGATGAAGCGTATAAAATTTTTCAAGAAGAAACAGGTGTTGAAGAAAGTTCGAAAGATGATGTGAAGAAAGCGTCAGAACAAAAAATGAATCCATTTCAACGTTTAATTAAGTTGCTAGGTGATGTGTTTATTCCGATTCTTCCAGCCATCGTTACAGCTGGTTTACTCTTAGGTTTAAACAATGTGTTAACAGCGAAAAATCTGTTTGGTGCTCAACCACTTGTTGAACAATATGCTTGGTTAGCAGATTTCGCAAATATTATTAACGTTATCGCAAGTACCGCATTTATCTTTTTGCCAGCTTTAATTGGTTGGTCAGCAATGCGTGTGTTTGGTGGTAGTCCGATTTTAGGTTTAGTATTAGGTTTAATCTTATTACATCCACAACTTGCTTCTCAATATGACTTAGGTGGCGGTAAATCAAGTGAGATACCTGTGTGGCACATGTTCGGTTTGGAAATTAAACAATTAAATTATCAAGGGCAAGTATTACCTATACTATTTGCAACTTGGGTCTTATCAGTGATAGAGAAATTCCTCGCAAAACGTGTTCATGATTCAATCAAGATGTTAGTCGTTGGACCAGTAGCACTATTAATTACTGGATTCTTAGCATTTATTGTAATTGGACCTTTAGCGCTAGGATTAGGTACGCTGATTACGGATGGTATTAAAGCGATCTTTGACAGTGCTGGTTGGTTAGGTGGAGCAGTGTATGGATTATTCTATGCACCACTTGTTATTACAGGTTTACATCATATGTTCTTAGCAGTAGATTTCCAACTGATGGGAAGTCCTTTAGGCGGCACTTATTTATGGCCGATTGTTGCGATATCAAATATTTGTCAAGGTTCAGCAGCATTTGGTGCTTGGTTAGTATACAAAAAACGTAAAATGGCTAAAGAACAAGGTTTGGCTGTTACTTCAGGTATTTCAGCATTCCTAGGTGTTACTGAACCAGCGATGTTCGGTGTCAACTTACCATTGAAATACCCATTCTTCGCAGCAATTATTTCATCTAGTTTATTAGGTGCATTTATTGGAGCTAATAAAGTGTTAGGTAGCGTGGGTGTTGGTGGCGTACCTGCAATCATCTCGATTCAAAGAGAGTATTGGAGCGTGTTCGGTATTGCGACATTGATAGCTATGGTGTTACCAGCTATACTAACCGTTGTACTTTCGAACTTTGCACAAGAAAAAGCGAAAGAAATGGTAAAAGAATAATTAATAAAAGGAGTTTATCAATATGGCGGTTTCAGATTGGAAAAAGTCTGTCGTTTATCAAGTGTATCCAAAATCATTTAATGATACGACCGGAAATGGACAAGGGGACTTACAAGGGATTATTGAAAAGTTACCTTATTTACAAACTTTAGGTGTCGATTATGTTTGGTTAACGCCAATATATGAGTCACCAATGAATGATAACGGCTATGATATTAGTGATTACTATCAAATTAATCCTGATTTTGGAACTAAAGAAGATGTTGAAAAGTTGCTCAATGAAGCACATCGATTAGGTATTAAAGTTATGTTAGATATCGTGATTAACCATACGTCCACAGCTCATCGTTGGTTTGTAGAGTCTCGTAAATCAAAAGACAATCCTTATCGAGATTATTATATTTGGAAAGAAGGTTCTAAAGACGAGCCGCCAACAAACTGGGAGTCTAAATTTGGTGGTAATGCATGGACTTATGATGAACAAACTGAAAGCTATTATTTGAGATTGTTCGATGTCTCTCAAGCTGATTTAAACTGGGAGAACGACAAGCTTAAATCCGAGATTTATGAAATGCTCAATTATTGGATTGATTTTGGTGTCGATGGTTTTAGATTTGATGTGATTAACCTCATATCTAAAGGTGCATTCGAAAATTCTAAAGCAATCGGGAAAGAATTTTATACAGATGGTCCGAAAGTTCATGAATATTTACAAGAGCTCAACAAACAAACTTTTGGCGACAAAGATATTATGACAGTTGGGGAAATGTCATCAACGACAATAGATCATTGTATTAAGTATACAAATCCTGAACGTCATGAGTTAAGCAGTGTATTTAATTTTCATCATTTAAAAGTAGACTATAAGAATGGTGAAAAGTGGTCGGACATGAGATTTGATTTTCTTGAATTGAAGCGTATTTTAATGGAATGGCAAGTAAATATCGCTAAAGGTAATGGATGGAATGCGATATTCTGGTGTAATCATGATCAACCTAGAGTTGTGACGAGGTTTGGTAATGATACAACAGAAGAGGATAGAGTGAAGTCTAGTAAGATGTTGGCAATATCGTTACACATGTTACAAGGCACGCCGTATATATATCAAGGTGAAGAAATTGGGATGACGGATCCTAAGTTTACGGATATCAATCAATATAGAGATGTTGAGTCACTTAATGCATATAAACTATTAAAAAATCGTGGCATGGATGAAGAAATGATTATGAAAGTAATCGGTCAAAAATCTAGAGATAATTCAAGGACGCCTATTCAGTGGAATGATCATGATAATGCAGGGTTTACAACAGGAACACCATGGATCGGAATTCCAGAAAATTACAAGCACATTAACGTTGAAGCGGCACTTGAAGATAAAACGTCTGTCTTCTATACGTATCAAAAATTAATTCAAATACGTCATAAATATGATATTGTAACTTATGGAGAAATAGAACCACTTCATATGGAACATCCAGATTTATTTGTTTACAAAAGACATTTGAATGATGAAACGTGGTTGATTATCGCAAATTATTCTAACCGAGAAGTGGATATCCCAGAAGATATTGATTTAGAAGGTGAAATTATGATCGCTAATAACGATTTAAACGGTAATGTATTACAACCATATGATGCATTTGTAGTTAAGATAAGTGGAAATTAAGCTATTTTTGAAGGTATAGAGGTGAACACATGAACAAGTATATGAAAATCTACCAATCTATTTGTGAAAAAATTATAAATGGTGAATATGCTCATTTACAGCAACTACCTTCCGAAAATGAATTAACAAAGATATATTCAACTTCTAGAGAAACTGTAAGGAAAGCTTTAAATTTATTGCAAGAAAAAGGTTATATACAAAAGTTGCAAGGTAAAGGTTCAGTTGTCATTTATGAAGACATCATACAATTTCCAATTTCGGAGATGATTAGTTTTCAAGAGATTAATCAAAGGTTAGGTTTAGACTATGAAACGAAAGTCGAAGTTCTTGAAGTAATACGCGCTGAAGAAGTGCCTATTGTAAAACATGCACTTGAGTTAAATGATTATGATAAATTGTGGCATGTCATTAGAACAAGGACAAAAGATGATAAAGTGCATATCATGGATGAGGACTACTTCATATGTAGTGTTATTCCTAAACTGACGAAAGAAGTTGCAGCACAATCGATTTATAAATATATTGAACACGAAATGAATGTAGAAATCAGTTATTCAAATAAATCTATTACATTTGAAAGAATGACTGAGAAAGAAATAGCTTACTTTGGTCAGTTGGACCCGCCTTTTACAGCAACAGTTAGGGGAATCGTGCACCTTAATAATGCAGAGCGATTCCAATATAATATATCTAGACATATTGCAACAGAATTTAAATTTGTCGACTTTTCGCGCAGAGTAATTAATAAAACATATTCATAGAGAATAGTTTTTCCTTGCCAAACGTAAAGGTTATGTTGTACTATATAAATTGCCGTGCTAAGTGGGGAGGTAGCGGTTCCCTGTACTTGAAATCCGCTTATGCAGGACTGAATTCCTTTGCCGCGGACATATTGTTGTGAGGTCTGCCCTCAGCACGTGGTGTCTGAAGACGTCGGTCCTATGCAATACAAACCCATGAATCATGTCAGGTCCGGAAGGAAGCAGCATTAAGTGGATTATTGTATGTGCCGTAGGGTTGCCGAAGTTTAGCTAACGACTGAGGTTACGCTTGTGATGTTTGTTCAAAGCAAAGGTGCACGGTTTTAAATTTTAAAAACTTATTAAATTATATATAAATTCAAAAAAGAGTGACCGCGGTCACTCTTTTTCTTATATCAGGAGGATATATCATACATGACGCAATTACTAATTGGTACTATTGTGGAGTCGGAATATGAGCTAGCTAAAGAGGTTGTTAAACAAGCTTTTTTAGGTGAAGAACATACAGATGGAAATGAACATGAATTGATTGGAAAAATCCGAAAATCGCCAACTTATAATGCAGAACTTGAAGTCGTAGCAAAAACTGAATCAGGCAAAATTCTAGGTCACGCAATGATGTCAGAAGTAACGGTAAATTCTGATGAACAAAGCAATGTTGTATTAGCTTTAGCGCCTGTTTCGGTTTTGCCAGAATATCAAAATAGAGGAATAGGTAAAGCGTTAATAGAAGCGTTAGAATATCGAGCTTATGAAAATGGTTATATAGGTGTTGTTGTGCTTGGTCATTCTGAGTATTATCAAAAATTAGGCTACCATATAGCTTCCGACTTTGATATTTATACGCCATTCGAAGCTCCAGACGAAAACTTTATGTTTAAATACTTATGGGATCATCCTACTAAAGAAATAAGAGGCACTGTTCATTATCCAGAAGCTTTTCAATAATTTGTAATAAGAAGTCAGTATCGATTCGTGATATAATATAAGGTATATCGTATTAAACTTTGGAGGTGCCATTTTGAACTACCAGGCTTTGTATCGAATGTATAGACCGCAATCATTTTCAGATGTTGTAGGTCAAAAGCATGTCACAAAAACATTAAGAAATGCAATCCAAAAAGAAAAGCAATCACATGCTTACTTATTTAATGGCCCACGCGGAACTGGTAAGACGAGTATTGCTAAGATTTTTGCTAAAGCAATCAACTGTACAGAAAATACAAATGGAGAACCTTGTAATGAATGCGCAATTTGTAAAGGTATTACACAAGGTACAAATTCAGATGTTATTGAAATAGATGCTGCAAGTAACAACGGTGTAGATGAAATCCGAAATATTAGAGATAAAGTAAAATATGCACCAAGTGAATCTAAATTCAAAGTATATATTATAGATGAAGTACACATGCTAACAACTGGTGCCTTTAATGCACTTTTAAAAACACTTGAAGAACCACCAAGTCACGCTATATTCATTCTTGCTACGACAGAACCCCACAAAATACCACCTACTATTATTTCAAGATGTCAAAGGTTTGATTTTAAAGCTATTCATTCTGGAGAAATTGAAAGTAGATTGGCTTTTGTTGCAGATGAACAAAACATTACTTACGAACAAGACGCTTTATCATTTATTGCGCAAGTCTCAGAAGGCGGTATGCGTGATGCACTTAGCGTTATGGATCAAGCAATTGCATTTGGCGATGGACATTTATCGTTAGAACATGCATTGAACGTAACGGGTAGTGTTGATAAAGCAGCGTTGAATGCGTTGTTCGGTGATATTGTTGCTAAAGATATAAAACAGGCATTCACGAGATATCATGAGTTTATTGCTGATGGTAAAGAAGTGAATAGACTTGTAAATGATATGATTTATTTCATTAGAGATGCAATCGTAGCTAAAACAACTGAGCAAGACGACGATCAACACGCACTTCATCATATAAATTTAAATACAATGTATAAGATGATTGATTGTATTAACGACACGTTAGTTTCAATGCGTTTCGCAATTAATCAAAATGTTCATATAGAAATACTTATCGTTAAATTAACGGAATTAATTGCACATAACAATACAGAACAAGCAACATCTGGCGATCAAAATAACAATGTAGAATCAAGTGAAGTCATGAATAAAATTAAACAACTTGAAACACAAGTTAATCAACTTTCTCAAAATGGTGTTAGTCAAAAAACAAAACCTATCGAAAATAAACAAAACATTTCTAAAAAACAATCTAAACATGTTTTCTCTATTAGACAAATAGAGCGTGTGCTTGATCATGCTAATCGAGATGATTTGAATTTACTAAAAGAAAAGTGGCAAGCAGTTATTGAATCAGTGAAAGAGAAAGAACAAAGAGCTTTAGTAAGCTTATTGTTGAATTCTGAACCTGTCGCTGCTAGTGAAGATCACGTACTTGTAAAGTTTGATGAAGACATACATTGTGAAATAGTTAATAAAAATGATGAAAAAAGAAATCATATTGAATCAATTGTCTGTGAGATAGTAGATAAAACGGTAAAAGTAGTTGGCGTGCCTAATTCACAGTGGTTACAAGTTAGACAACAATACATTCAATCTAAAAAAGCGAATTCTACTCAAAGTGAAACAGAGGAAGAAGCAAAGCCTGCAGAAGCAGATGTTGTTAAAAAAGCACAAGAATTATTTGGTGAAGATACAGTACATGTTACTGATGAGTAATACATGACATCACCTCTAAAGGTATGTATAATAAATATGACAAAATTAATTTTCTATAATGAACAAAATAGATATTAGGAGGACGAAATTATGCGCGGTGGCGGAAATATGCAACAAATGATGAAACAAATGCAAAAAATGCAAAAGAAAATGGCTGAGGAACAAGAAAAGCTAAAAGAAGAAAAAATTGAAGGAACAGCAGGTGGCGGAATGGTTACTGTTGTTGTTTCTGGACACAAAGAAATTTTAGACGTTATCATTAAAGAAGATGTAGTAGACCCTGAAGATATCGAAATGCTACAAGACTTAGTATTAGCTGCAACAAATGACGCTTTATCTAAAGCTGACGATGTAACAGCAGATCGTTTAGGTAAACATACACAAGGTCTTAACATTCCCGGAATGATGTAATGATGTTCTATCCAGAACCAATATCTAAACTAATTGATAGCTTTATGAAGTTGCCAGGAATAGGTCCTAAAACAGCTCAACGTTTAGCTTTTCATGTATTAGATATGAAAGAAGATGATGTTGTACTTTTTGCTAAATCTCTTGTAGATGTAAAGCGAGAACTCACTTATTGTGAAACTTGTGGGCATATAACGGACGTATCTCCTTGTCATATTTGCCAAGATAAGCAAAGAGACCGCTCAGTGATATGCGTTGTACAAGATTCTAAAGATGTTATAGCTATGGAAAAAATGCGCGAATATAAAGGTTTATATCATGTATTACACGGTGCTATCTCTCCAATGGAAGGTATTGGACCGGAAGATATAAATATTCCATCATTATTAGAGCGTTTGAAGAGTGATGAAGTAAACGAAATTATATTAGCGACAAACGCAAATATAGAAGGTGAATCAACAGCAATGTATATTTCTAGACTTGTTAAGCCTATTGGTATTAA
The DNA here is from genome assembly GCF_022387115.1 of Mammaliicoccus sp. F-M27. Taxonomy (NCBI): domain Bacteria; kingdom Bacillati; phylum Bacillota; class Bacilli; order Caryophanales; family Staphylococcaceae; genus Mammaliicoccus; species Mammaliicoccus sp. F-M27. The sequence continues at coordinate 131,272 of NZ_JAJNIE010000008.1, forward strand.
AACAACTAGACTTGCACATGGATTGCCGGTAGGTGGCGATTTAGAATATGCTGATGAAGTTACACTTTCTAAAGCTATAACAGGGAGAACGGAAATTTAATAATTAACACACAACCTGCTCACATATAATATGTAGCAGGTTGCTTTCATTCAACTAAAGACTAACGGTATAGAAAAGAGTGTAAATATGATAAAAGATACAGCATTAATATTAGAAGGCGGCGGAATGAGAAGTTTGTATACTGCAGGTGTTCTAGACTACTTTATTGAAAAGGATTTATATTTTGAATACAATATCGGCGTTTCAGCTGGTGCTTCCATGGCAGCAAGTTACTTATCTAGACAATTCAGACGTAACCATCGTGTGACGACAAAGTACATTAAAGATAAACGATATATTTCTCTTTCTAATTATGTGAAGAGAAAAGAATTATTTGGAATGGATTTTGTTTATCATTATATCCCAACTTATTTGGAACCTTTTGATTTTGAAAAGTTTGATCAAGCTAAAGAGGAGTTTGTTGTTGTAACAACTGACTGTGAAACTGGAGAAGCTGTATATTTTGATAAGAATGAAACTAAAGGTTCAATATTAACAGCGCTAGAAGCAACAAGCTCATTACCATTGATGGCTAATCCAGTTCAATACAAAGGACACACTTTATTAGATGGAGGAGTCGTAAATCCTATCCCTCTTAATAAAACGATTGAAGAAGGATATAAGAAAAACGTTCTTATTCTAACGAGACCGAAAGGCTATCGTAAAAAGCAAAGTAAGTTTTCTAAAGTATTTAGACTAAAAGCATATCCTAAAGTGAATCATCTTATGGCAATTAGATATAAACATTACAATAAAACATTAGAATGGATAGAAGAGGAAGAAGAAAAAGGCAATTTATTCGTGATAAGACCTTCTGATACGCTCTCAGTGGATAGAGTTGAGAAAAATCCTAGGAAATTAGACGCTTTATATAAGAAAGGTTACGAAGATGCTGAAAAAATATACGATAAATTAAAAGAATATGTTGAGAATTAATCATATTTGAAAACAATGGGTGTTTTGGTGTAATTTTTATGCTTGAGTTAGGTGTATATAGCGTGTATAGTTATATCTTGTGAGCGAGAGATAAATAACACATCAAAACACTTTGGAAATTAATTTTAAAGAAGTTGTTGACTTCGATTTAAGAAGTGTGTATAATAGATTCTTGTGAGACGAAATGAACATTGAAAACTGAATGACAATATGTCAACGTTTAATTCCGATAATTGAGTACTGAAAGTACTTCAAAGAGTGATTGGCTCAACCAATCAAAGATGAGCTAATCAAGCTTACTTCTATTATGGAGAGTTTGATCCTGGCTCAGGATGAACGCTGGCGGCGTGCCTAATACAT